>JBFJMP010000028.1:0-12271 GCA_041633895.1 Nitriliruptoraceae bacterium | reverse complement strand
GTGCGCCGCAGCGTCGAGTTGCTGCGGGACGGTGAGGTCGACCTCGTCGTGAGTGCGTCGCCGGAACCGGCCGTCCTCGCGGCGTCCCGGTTCGTGCTGACGCGCCTCACGGGCGTGCGTGAACCGGTCGTCGCCGTCGACCTGTCGACGCCGACGGGTGCGTGCAGCGTGATGGACGTCTCGGGGCGTCCGAGCCTCAGTGCCGCGAACCTGACGGGCGCCGCAGCCACGACGGTCGCGGCCCTCGACGCGCAGGGCACGGTCGGGTGGCTGGCCACCGGCATGTCCGACCGCGACATCCGAGCCACGCTGGACTCGCTGTCCGGCCTGCTCGAACGCGAGGTGGTCGCGGTCGACGCGGCCGCGGTCCTGGCCGGCGAGGTGGGCGTCGTGCTCACGGTCGGGACGGCCGGCAGGGTGCTGCTCGACGCGGTCCGGGCGTTGTCGCCCCATCGCGTGGGCCGACGACGACTCGCCGGGCTGACCTCGGACGTCACCATCGCGGACGCCCGGCCCACCGCCGTGGCCGATGCCGTGGAAGCGCTGGTGACCGCATGAGCCACGCCGACCTGCAGCAACGCCTCGGCGTCACCTTCTCGGACCACGAACTGCTCGAGCGCGCCCTCGTCCACCGCTCCTGGGCCTTCGAGGCGGGTGGGTTGATCCCCAACGAACGCCTCGAGTTCCTCGGCGATGCCGTGCTGGCGATCGTGGTCACCGACGAGATCTTCCACCTGCAGGTCCACGCGGCCGAGGGGCGCCTGGCCAAGGTGCGAGCGGCCGCCGTCAAGACCTCATCGCTGGCCGCAGTCGCCCGCGAGCTGGGACTGGGTTCGTTCGTGCGACTCGGCAAGGGGGAGTCGGCGTCGGGTGGCGCAGCCAAGGACAGCATCCTCGCGGACACGCTCGAGGCCGTCATCGGGGCCTACTACCTCGACCAAGGCTTCGAGGCGGCCTACGAACTCGTCCAGCGACTGTTCGCCGAACGCCTCGCGACCCTCGTCGAGTCCGGTGCGGCGCTCGACTACAAGACGTCGTTGCAGGAGTTGTCGGCGGCCGAGTTCGGCATGCTGCCCAGTTACTCCGTGACCGACGTCGGGCCCGACCACGAGAAGACCTTCACGGCGGAGGTCACCGTCGACGGCCGCCTCGTGGGCCACGGGGTCGGACGCAACAAGAAGCAGGCCGAACAGCGCGCGGCTCGACAGGCCTACGTCGCGCTCACCGGCGAGGACCCGCCCATGCCCAGCGCCCCGACGGAGGCCGCGATGGCACCGGTCGGCACGCGCGGACGGGGCGGTACACGCATCGTGGCGGATTCGAACGGATCCGACAGCGGCTAGGGTCGCGAATTCAGCGCGCCGTTCATGGGAAGGTTGGCCGTGCTCGAACTCCCGGAGGTCGAGGTCCTGCGCAAGGACCTCGAGAAGGAAGTCGTCGGCAAGCGCGTCAAGGACGTGATCGTCGAGACCGCCAGCATCGTGAAGCCCTACCACCGGACGCGCCCCGACTTCGTCAAGGCACTCGAGGGTCGCAAGATCGAGGCGGCCACGCGACGCGGCACGACGATCTTCCTCGAGCTCGACGAGGACCAGACGTGGATCATCCAGGCCCACGGCACGGCCTCGCTGCACCGCGAGACCGCGAACGAGCCCCCGGGTGACGACACGCACCTCGTGGTCTCGTTCACGATCGGTGGGGCGATCCACCTGTCCGACGTCAGTGAGGAGCCGCACGCCAGCACCGGCGTGGTTCCCACCGAAGACGCCCTGAACGAGTCCGGAGTGGCCCAGGACGCCTTCGACCCGCTCGAGGACAGCGTCACCTGGATGGAGTTCGCCCGCATCCTGGGTGAGGCCGCGATGCCGATGAAGCTGTTCTACATGGATGAGTCCAAGGTGCTCGGGATCGGCACCGTGTACTCGGACGAGATCCTCTACGAGGCCGGCCTGCGCTACGACCGCATGTCCGACACGCTGACGACCCAGGAGGTCCGTCGCCTGTACCGCGGGATGCACGAGGTCCTCGCCGCGGCGATGAAGTTCCGAGGCTCGTCGCTCGACGAGTCGGAGGCCGACGAGGTCGTCGACGACGAGGGTGAGGCATCGGAGCACCTCAAGGTCTACGGCCGTGAGGGCCTGCCCTCGCACCGCAGCCGACGCCCCATCGAGCGGGTCCGGGTCAAGAAGGGCATCTACGCCTACTTCGACCCCCAGTCGCAGTACTGAGGTCGCTGGCAGCACGCGGTGTGCGGCGGGCGCGCGACGCTCGCGCGGCCTGTCCGCCTGTGCACGACCCAGTGGACATCCTGTGGACGACGGGACGAGCGTGGCGGTATCCTCGGGTCACCGGCCACGGCTCATGCCGTCGACGGTGAACGGGTTCGGACTTGTGCTGCGCTGCCTGCGGGTGGCAGTCGCCGAGGGCCGGACCACCGACGAGGCAGCCCACCCAGGACACCCTGGCACCCGGGACGAACCGGACTGCGCGGGCGACACCTCGACGACGATCCACCTGCACCGACGCAAGCCCGTCACGTACTGACCTCTCGGAGGACGAACCACGATGGCCAAGGCGCTCTACGGAACGGCCGCACTGCCGTCACAGCTCCGACTGCTCGACGAGATCCGCTCCCTGCGCCAGCGGGTCGCGGAGCTCGAGGCGGCCCTCGACGGCGCCCGTCAGGCCGCCGACGAGCGCGCCGACCTGCAGATCCTGGTGGACGAGGCGCCGGTCAAGGTCTGAGAGCGCGCACGGCACGGCACGACACGGCGGGCGTCCAGGCGCCCGCCGTTGTCATGCCCGCATTCTCCTGCCCGGGTTGTCATGCCCGCGGGTTCTTCCGGTGGTGCTCGGACGGATGTGCAGGCAGGGCTAGGCTCCCGACCACTTCCCCGCACGACAGCAGTTCCAACGCACGACCCACCGCAGGATCAGGGTGCATGGCGCCTGGGTGCTGACTGCACCCACTGACTGATCCGTCCGGTCGAAGCCACCCGTCGAAGCCAGCCGTCGAAGCCAGGGAGTCCCGCGTGTTCCTCACCTCACTGGCCCTCCGTGGCTTCAAGTCGTTCGCGGACAAGACGGTGCTCGACGTCGAGCCCGGCATCACCGTCATCGTCGGCCCCAACGGGTCGGGCAAGTCGAACGTGGTGGACGCGCTGTCGTGGGTCCTGGGTACGGCGTCACCCAAGAAGGTGCGCGGCGGCTCGATGTCCGACGTCATCTTCGCGGGCTCCCCGAGTCGGTCGCGGATGGGTGCTGCACGGGTCGAGATCACGATCGACAACTCGGCGGGTGTGCTCGGGACGAACGCGATCGGGACCAGCGGGTCCGCCCAGCAGTTCGCCGAAGTGCGTGTCGCCCGCGAGATCTACACGACCGGTGAGGCGACCTACCAGATCAACGGTCAGGACGTCCGGGCGCTCGACGTGCAGGAACTGCTCAGCGACACCGGCCTGGGGCGCGAACTGCACACCATCGTCGGGCAGGGCCAGCTCGACGAGATCCTCAACGCCAAGCCCGAGGAGCGGCGCCGCTACATCGAGGAGGCGGCCGGCATCCTCAAGCACCGTCGCCGCCGGGAACGTGCGCTGCGCAAGCTCGAGTCGGTCGACGAACACAGCGACAAGCTGAAGGCCGTGCTGCGTGAACTGCGCCGTCAGCTGCGGCCCCTCGAACGGCAGGCCGAGGCCGCGGACAAGTACCAGGCACTGCAGGCCGAACTGCGCGACATCAAGGTCCGCATCCACGCCCACGACCTGGCCCTGGTCGCGGCCCGACGCGAACGCCAGGGGCGTGCCGACGCCGACGCCGCCCAACGTGAACGCGAGGCGCAGTCGCGCGTCGCCGCCGGTCGGGAACAGCTGGCGAAGGCCGAGGCCGAGCTCGCCGAGCTGTCTCCCCGGGTCGACGCCGCCCAGCGCACCTACTACGAACTGACGTCGCTGAACGAGCGCCTGCGCGGTACCGCCGAGCTGGTGGCGGCCCGGCGTCGCCACCTCGTCGAGTACGTCGAGGAGCCGCTGGCGGGTCGCCCGCCCGAGGAACTGCGTGCCGCCGCCGAACGGGCCGACCGCGAGCGTGCGCAGCGCCAGGACGAACGCGACCACACCCGTGAACGGCTGGAGGCGGCGATCGCCCACCGGCGCGAGGCCGAGGTCGCGCGCCGCGAGCACGACCAGAAGCGCCAGGCCGAGGCGCGTCGCCGGTCCGAGGCGCGCGAGCGCGTCCTGCGGTGGGAGGGCGAGGTCTCGGCCCTGCGCGGATCGATCGCTGCCGCCGAGTCCGAGTCCGGGCGCGTCACGTCCCAGCTCCAGTCGCTCGACGACCGCGTCGCCGAGGCCGAGGCCGAGGTCCAGCAGGTCCAGCAGGTCATCCAGGAGCTCGACCGCAGCGAGGTCGCGCTGACCGAGACGCTCGAAGCCGCCGAGGCCGGCGTCGCCGAGGCGCAGGCCGCCGTCGACGTGCTGGCCGCCCGCGAGCGCGAACTGGAACGCGAACGCACGTCGCAGGCCGCCCGGGCCGAAGCGCTGCGCGCGACGCTCGCGGAGCGTTCGGGCGGGGTGGATGCGCTGCTCGACGACGACGACCCGGACCGCACGCTCGACGGCATCCTGGGCGCGGTTGCCGACCACGTGCGGGTCGACGACCGCCACGGCGCAGCGATCGCGGCCGCACTCGGTCCGCTGGGCGAGGCCGTCGCCGTCACGACCCCCGACCAGGCACGTCGCGCCATCGCCTGGCTGCGCGACACCGGCGCAGGCGGGGCGACGGCCGTCGCGACGAAGGGCGAGGCCCTGCCGCCGCTCGAGATCGACGACGACGCGATCGCCGAGCTCGAAGCGGCCAACGCGCGCCCCATGGGCGACCTGCTGCAGGCCGCCGACGGGTCCGAGGTCGCCCGCCAGGTCGTCACCACGCTGCGCGGGTCGCTCGCTCGCACGTGGCTCGTGCCGTCCTGGGACAACGCGGTGCTCCTGCACGGCCGGCACCCCGGCCTGACCTTCGTCACGACCGAGGGTGACGTCGCCAGTCCCTTCGGCTACCGCGGGGGCCAGTCGACGACGGCGTCGGCCGTCGTCACGGCGACGGCCGCCGACGACGCCGAGGGCAAGGCGCGCCACCTCGCACGCCAGCTGGACAAGGTCGCCGAGGAGACTGCCGCCGCGATGGCGCGCCTCGACGACGCCAAGGGCGTCCTGGCCGAGGCGACCCACCGCATCAACGAGTCGGACGCCGCGATCACGGGCGCGGCCGAGAAGCTGGCCCGCCTCAACAAGGAGCTCGTCGGCCTGTCCAACCAGCGCGAGGTCGTCGCCGCGCAGCAGGGTGAACTCGTCGACCTGCTCGAACGCGACCGCACGGCGCTGTCCGAGCTGAACGCGCGCGGCCCGGCCATGCCGGACGAGCCCGAGGTCGACGTCGACCACGACGTCGAGGCCGACCGGCTCGACCACGAGGTCGAGGTGCGCCGTGAGGCCGAGATGGAGGTCCGCGTGGCGCTCGAGCGGATCACCGAACAGGTACGCCACCTCGAGCGCCAGGCCGAGGACCTGCGTCGCGAGGCCCACGACGTCGAACTCGCGCTGACCGAGGCCGCACGTCGCCGCGAGGTCCGCCGCGCCGGCATCGCCCGCTGCGGGACCCTGGCCGGGGTGTGCGCCACGGCGCTCGAGCACCTGACCACCTCCATCGAGGAGGCCGCGGTCGCGCGCGACGAGGTCCAGGCCACGGTCCGTCGCCTGCGTGAGGTCATCGCCACCGCCCGGGAAGGGCTGGAGTCCGCCGAGGCGGACCTCACCACGGTGCGCGAGGCCCGACACCAGTCCGACCTCAAGCGTGCCGACCTCGACCACCGCTACGAACAGCTCGCACTCGCCATCACGGACGAGTACGGGATGACCGTGGACGAGATCCGCGCGGCCCACCCCGACGCGATCGACTACGAGCGCCCCGCGCTCGTCGAACAGGATGACGTGCTGGTCCGCAAGCTCGGGCTGCTCGGCCGCATCAACCCGTTGGCCCTCGAGGAGTTCAAGGCGCTCGAGGAGCGGCACAACTTCCTGGCTGGCCAACTCGAGGACCTGCGCCAGTCCAAGCGCGACCTCGAAGAGGTCGTCGTGGCCGTCGACGATCGCATCCGTCAGGTGTTCGCCGACGCCTATGCGGACATCGAGCGTGAGTTCCAGGACATCTTCCAGATCATGTTCCCGGGTGGGGCGGGGCGCCTGACGCTCACCGACCCCGACGACATGCTGGCGACCGGCATCGAGGTCGAGGCGCGGCCGCCCGGCAAGAAGGTCACGCGGTTGTCGCTGCTGTCCGGTGGCGAGCGCTCCCTGACCGTGCTGGCCTTCGTGTTCGCGATCTTCCGCGCACGCCCCAGCCCGTTCTACGTGCTCGACGAGGTGGATGCCGCGCTCGACGACGTCAACCTCCAGCGGCTGCTCCAGGTCGTCGAGTCGTTCCGCGGGTCCAGCCAGATCATCATGGTGACCCACCAGAAGCGGTCGATGGAGATCGCCGACGTGCTCTACGGCATCACGATGGGGCCCGACGCGGTGACCAAGGTCGTCGCCCAGCGCTTCGACGAACTCGAGGCCCAGGGGTTGCTGTCGGCCTGAACGTCGCACCGCGCTAGCGTCCCGCCTGCACCCCTCGAACCGTGGAGGCTCCGGTGGGACTCGAGACCGTCCTGCTCATCGTCATCGTGTCCGTGCTCGTCGTAGGGCTCGTGGCCGCCCTCGTCGTGGGCGGCCGGGGCTCCTCACGGACCCAGGACCTCAAGGTCCCCGACGACCTGTCCGGTGAGGGCGACATCCTCGTCGGGGAGACGCCGCCGGCGCCCACCGAGGACGCGCCGACGCTCGAGGCCCCGCCTGCGCCCGAGGCCCCGCCTGCGCCCGAGGCGCCGGAGGTGGCCGAGCCCCCGGTCGTCGAGGAGCCCCTCACGCTGGGGGAGCGGTTCCGCAAGCGGCTGGTCCGCACGCGCAACGTGCTGGGGTCGTCCGTTCGCGACCTCTTCGGCGCCGGTGTCACCGACGAGGCCTGGGAGGGTCTCGAGGAGGCGCTGATCACCGCCGACGTGGGTGTCACCGCCACGATGGAGATCGTCGAGGAGCTCCGCACGCGCGCCCGCGAGGAGGGCGCGACCTCGGCCGACGCCGTGGTGGCCCTCCTCAAGGACGAGCTGCGCAAGGCGCTCGGCGACCGGGACCGGTCCCTCGGCCGCGCCACGGACGGGGAGCCGACCGTCTGGATGGTCACCGGCGTCAACGGCACCGGCAAGACCACGACGATCGGCAAGCTGTCGGCGATCGAGAACCGCGAGGGGCGTGCCGTCGTGCTCGCCGCGGCGGACACCTTCCGTGCTGCTGCCGCCGAACAGCTGGGCCTGTGGGCGGGACGCACCGACGCCCGGCTGATCCGAAAGGACGAGGGCGCCGACCCCGCCTCGGTGGCCTTCGACGGCTACATGGCGGCCAAGGCCACGGACGCCGACCTGCTGATCGTGGACACCGCGGGGCGGCTGCACAACAAGACCGAACTCATGGACGAACTGGGCAAGGTGAAGCGGGTCGTCGAGAAGCAGTCCGGGCCGATGGAGGAGATCCTCCTCGTGCTGGACGCCACGACCGGGCAGAACGGCATCGCGCAGGCACGCGCCTTCCTCGAGGCCGTCAACGTCACCGGGCTCGTCCTGACCAAGCTCGACGGCTCGTCCAAGGGCGGCATCGCCGTGGCGGTGCAGCGGGAACTGGACCTGCCCGTCAAGCTCGTCGGCCTCGGTGAGGAGATCGACGACCTGGCCCCGTTCGACCCCGACGCGTTCGTCGAGGGCCTGTTCTCCGAGCTCGAGGGCTGACACCGCCCCGGCCGCGCGGTCGCGGCCCGTCGGTCAGGGCCGTCGTCACGAGGGCTACCCTCGCCCGCGACCCGATCGACGAAGGACCTCGCCGTGTTCGACGCACTGTCCGAACGCCTTGATGCTGCGCTCCAGCGCGTCAAGGGACGTGGCCGCCTCGACGAGAAGACCGTCGACGCGACCCTGAAGGAGATCCGCCTCGCCCTGCTCGAGGCCGACGTGAACTTCAAGGTCGTGCGCGGGTTCGTCGAGCGCCTCCGCGAGGTGCTGGTCGGCGAGGAGGTCAGCAAGGCCCTGAACCCGTCGCAGCACGTCGTCAAGGCCGTGCACGACGAGATCGTCACCGCCCTCGGCGGGCAGTCCGTGCCGATGGACCTCGGCAACAAGAAGCCCGCGGTGATCATGCTGGCTGGCCTGCAGGGCTCCGGCAAGACGACCGCGGCCGGCAAGCTCGCGACCCTGCTGAAGAAGAAGGGCCGCAACCCGATGCTGGTCGCCTGCGACCTGCAGCGTCCCGCCGCCGTCCAGCAGTTGCGTGTCAACGCGGATCGCGCCGGTGTGCACGTGTACGCCCCGGTGGAGTCCGGCGACCCGGTCGCCGTCGCGCGCGACTCCCTGGACAAGGCCGCCCAGACCGGCTGCGACGTCGTGATCGTCGACACCGCGGGCCGCCTGCAGATCGATCAGGAGCTGATGCAGCAGGCGTCGGACATCCGCACGGCGGTCGACCCGGTGCTGACGCTGTTCGTGATCGACGCGATGATCGGCCAGGAGGCGGTCAACGTCTCGCGGGCCTTCCTCGACGACGTCGGCTTCGACGGCGTGATCCTGTCCAAGCTCGACGGTGACGCCCGCGGCGGTGCCGCGATGTCGGTCCGCGAGGTCACCGGCAAGCCGATCATGTTCGCGTCGATCGGCGAGAAGCTCGAGGACTTCGAGGCCTTCCACCCCGACCGCATGGCCGATCGCATCCTCGGCATGGGCGACGTGATGACGCTCATCGAGAAGGCGGAGGACGCCTTCACCGAGGAGGAGACGCGCAAGGCCGAGGAGACGCTGCTCTCGGGCGACTTCACGTTCGAGGACTTCCTCAGCCAGATGCAGATGGTCAAGCGCATGGGTCCGCTGAAGGGTGTGCTGGGGATGCTCCCGGGCATCGGCCAGCAGATCAAGGACGCCGACATCGACGACAAGCGCCTCGCACACATCGAGGCGATCATCTACTCGATGACCCCGGCCGAACGTCGCGACCCGCGCCTGCTCAAGAAGAACGGTGGTCGCCGGCGCAAGCGCATCGCGGCCGGGTCCGGCCGCTCCGTCACCGAGGTCAACCGACTGCTCAAGCAGTTCGAGGAGGCCCGCAAGGTGATGAAGAGCGTGTCGAAGATGGCCGGCATGGAGTCCAGCAAGCCCAAGGGCAAGAAGGGGCAGATCGCCCAGGCCCGCGCCGCGCAGAAGATGTTGAAGCAGCAGGGGGGTGCCGGCCTCGGCGGGTTCTCCGGCCTGCAACCGTCTCCCAAGAAGAAGGGCTGAGTCCGTGTTGGACATCGACTGGATCAACGACCTGGCGCTGTTCGGCCACGTCCTCGCTGCGGCGGGGATGATCGGCGGTGGCATCGTGCAGGTCATGGGCGGGTTCCGCCTGCGTGCGGCGACCCAGACCTCCGAGGTCCGGACCTGGGCCGAGTTCACCCGCAGTGCGGGCCTCCTGATCGCGGCCTCGGCGGCGATCAGCCTGTTCACCGGCGGGCACCTCGCGGCGAACGCCCCGTGGACGATGGGTTCGGTCAGCGGCTTCTCGGTCCCGTTCATCACCCTCGGCATGCTCGGCCTCGTCCTCCTGGCCCCGGTCGGCCCGATGGTCGGTGGGGCGCGCCTGCGGCGGCTGGCCGCGGCCGCGGACGAGGGCAGCGCCATGGCCGACGCCGACCTGCGTGCGGCGGCGAACGACCCGACGCTGTGGGGTCCGGTCCACTCGCTGCTCGGCGTGGGCGTCGGGTTCGTCTGGATCATGACGACGAAGCCCGACTGGGCAGCGGGCGCCGTCGGACTGCTCGTCACGTTCGCCGCAGGCTGGGCCGTGGGCGTCATGCTCGCCCAGCGCACCACGGCGGGGACGCCCGCACCAGCGGGACGGTAGACTCCGCACGTCACACCCCCTGTCTGGCCTCGGAGTCCTCTCCCTGACCGGACGCGAACTCTGATCCGATCCAGCCCGGCCGCCCGGCACACACCACGTGCTCGGACCGCTCGGGTACGACGGATCCCATTCCGCCGGCGAGTCCACCGGACTCCGCTCGGCCTCGACACCACCCAAGGCATCACCCATGGCCGTCAAGCTCCGCCTGCGCCGCGAAGGCACCAAGAAGCGCCCCCACTACCGCGTGGTCGCTGCCGACTCCCGTTCGCCCCGCGACGGTCGGTTCATCGAGATCATCGGCGAGTACCACCCGCTCGAGGAGCCCTCGAAGATCGCGATCGAGTCCGAGCGCGCCCTCCACTGGCTGCGCAACGGCGCCCAGCCGACCGCTGCGGTCGAGAAGCTCCTCCGCATCGAAGGCATCTGGGAGGAGTTCAAGCCCGGTGACGCACCGGCGCGCGACCGCTCCGCGAAGCCGGCGAAGCCGCGCATGAACAAGAAGGCCCGCGCCCGCGCCGCGGAGGCCGCTGCCGACGCCGCTGCCGCCGCGTCCGCGCCCGAGCCCGCCGCCGACGAGGCCGACGACGCCGCGGAGGCCTCGGAGTGAAGGCCGAGGACACGCTCGACTTCGTCGCCCGCCAGCTGGTCGACAACCCCGACGACGTCCGCATCGAGGTCGTCGAGGAGGACCGGCAGACGCTGCTCAACCTCTTCGTCCACGACGACGACCTGGGCAAGGTCATCGGCAAGCACGGCCGCACCGCAAAGGCCCTGCGCACGCTGATCAAGGCCGCCGGGTCGCTCGAGGACCGCAACGTCACCGTCGAGATCGTCGACTGACGACCATGCCCGACCTCGTCGTCGTCGGCACCGTCGGCAAGGCCCACGGCCTGCGCGGCGAGGTCATGGTGCGCACGCTCAGCGATGCGCCCGGTCGCTTCGACGTCGGACGCACCGTCGTCCTCGGTCACCGTGAGGTGGCCATCGCCAGCAGCCGCTCCCACCAGGGGCGGCTGCTGCTGCGTTTCGAGGGCGTCACGGACCGCAACGGGGCGGAGTCGCTGCGGGGCGTGGAGCTGTTCGCGCCCCCGGCCGACGTGACGAGCGAGGACGTCTACTACGCCCACGAGTTGGTGGGCATGGCGGTCATCCTCGAGGACGGGACGTGGCTGGGCGACGTGGCCGACGTGGTCGAGATGGCCGAGGCCGCCGGCTACGACCTGCTGGAGGTCGACCGTGACGGCACACGCTGGTTGCTGCCGTCCCCGGACGACCTCGTCGAAGTCGTCGACGCCGACGGCACGGACGCCCTGCTCGTGATCGACCCGCCGGAGGGCCTGATCCCGGAAGGCCTGCTGGACGGCGACGACGGTGACGGTGAACGTGACGTCGACGGGGCGGAGGCCTGATGCGCATCGACGTCCTCACCATCTTCCCGGAGTACGTCGAGGGGCCCGCGTCGCTGTCCCTGCTCGGCAAGGCGCAGGACGACGACACCCTCGACCTGCGCCTCCACGACCTGCGTGACTGGACCAGCGACAGGCACCGGTCGGTCGACGGGGCGCCGTACGGCGGGGGCGCGGGCATGGTGATGCGCCCGGACGTCTGGATCGACGCCGCCGAGGCCGTCTGGAACGACGGTGGCGACACGGCCTTCGAGGCGGGTGGCGAGCGTCCCCGGACCGTCCTGTTCACCCCGCGTGGCCGGCCGTTCGACCAGGCGATGGCGCGCGAGTTCGCCGCCGAGGACCGCCTCGTCCTGTGCTGCGGTCGCTACGAGGGGATCGACGAGCGCGTCCACGACCTCGTCGCGACCGACGAGGTCTCGATCGGCGACTACGTGCTGTTCGGCGGCGAGGTCGCGGCACTGGTCGTGCTCGAGGCGGTCGTGCGCCTGCTGCCCGGGGTCGTCGGCAACGAGGCGTCCCCACTCGACGAGTCGTTCTCCGACGGCCTGCTCGAGTATCCGCACTACACCCGCCCCGGCGAGATCCGCGGCCATGCGGTCCCCGAGGTGCTGTTGAGCGGCAACCACGCCCTGATCGACGCGTGGCGCCGCGAGCAGGCCGAGCGCCTGACCAAGGAGCGCCGACCGGACCTCTGAGTCCACCCGGACTCCTCCGGGGAGCGGTACCGTCGTGGTCTGGTGACCGCTCCGGTTGCCGCTGTGGGCAGTTGGGCGTATCCTCCTGCGCACAGCAGCGGCCCCTGCGCGCACGCGCATGCATGCGTCGCCTGCGGTCGCGGAACACGTTCGCGGCATC
>JBFJMP010000027.1:0-12338 GCA_041633895.1 Nitriliruptoraceae bacterium | reverse complement strand
CCTCGGGATCGACGTCCCCCGGAACCGACGACTGACGAGAACCGACATGAGTGACCAGCCCCCCGCCGACGCGCCCCGCCCCCAGGCCCAGATCCGCGTCGTGGTCGACGACGAGGTCAAGCACGGCGAGTACGCGAACTTCCTCGTCGTCACGCACGGCCCGCACGACTTCACGCTGGACTTCTGCCAACTGCTCCCCTCGGGCGAGCAGGGCGTCGTGAACGCCGAGGTCACGAGCCGCGTCAAGATCGCCCCGACGATGGTGGCGCAGGTCCTCCGCGCGCTGAACACGAACCTCACGAACTACGAGGAGAAGTTCGGCGACGTGAAGGCCATCAACTGAGCACGCCGCCACTCCCCCCGGGCCTGCGCCCCGGCGGTCGCTTCGACGACTGGGCGCCCGAGCCGACCGCCTACGTGGTCGCCGACGTCGACGGCACGCTCGTCGGACCGTCCGGCGCCCCGTCGGCTGCCGTCATCGCCGCCGCCAGAGGCGTTGGCGAGGCTGGTATCCGCGTGGGGTTCGCCACCGGCCGGATGCGGCTCGCGGTCGCGGACCTGCAGGACGCCCTCGCCCTGCCGGGACCCCATGTGCTGCACAACGGCGCCGAGGTCCGGGCCGACCGCCGGACCATCGCCTCGTGGCCGCTCAACCCCCGCGACATCGAGGTCGTCCTCGACCTCGCCGACACGCTGGACCTCTACGTCGAGCTGTACGTCGACGAGGGCTTCGTGGTGTCGCGCTGGGACGAACGCGCCCGGCCCCACTGGGACCTGCTCGGCCATGAACCCCTCGGCGTCGTCACGTCGCAGGCCGACGTGGACGGGCCGATCCTCAAGGCCACCTACGGCCTGTTCGACCCCGACGACATCGACCGGATCGTCCCTGCGCTCATGGGCGCCGGACTGGCCGCAGGTCCGGCCGGCTCACCCGTCACCCCGACGATCCACTACGTGAACGCGACCAGCGCCAGCGTCGACAAGGGCGCGGCCGTGACCGCAGCAGCCGCACACCTCGGCGTGTCCCTGGCGGCGGTCGTCGCGATCGGTGACGCGGACAACGACGCATCGATGCTGGCCGTGGCGGGCACGTCCATCGCGATGGGTCAGGCCCACCCCGAGCTCCAGGCAGGAGCCCACCTCGTCGCCCCGGACGTGGACGACGACGGCGTGGCGACGGTCCTGGACTGGCTGGCGACGTCCCGGACGACGGCGGGCTGACCGGCGCAGCCGCGGAACTCGCCGGGCATGCCGCAGGGGCCGCCCCTCACCACTAGCGTTGTCCCGCACGACCGGGGGTCGGTCGCGCGGGAGGCCGAGAGATGTTCGACACGCTCGTCAACGTCGTCAGCGCGATGTTCCTGGTCGGGATCGTCACGTTGGTGTTGTGGCTGGTCTACCGCCGGCGCTACCGGCGCATCGGCCCCGACGAGGCGTTGATCGTCTACGGCCGTCGGTCCAGCAAGAACAAGGACGGCTTCCGGGTGATCGTCGGTGGCGGCACGTTCGTCACGCCGTTCATCGAGGAGGCCGAGAAGTTCCCCCTCCACGCGATGCAGCTCGACGTGCAGTTGCAGGGCGTCCTCGCCGGTGACCAGCGCACGCCCATCAACGTCAACGGCACCGCGACGGTGAAGGTCCCGGTGAACCCGGTCGAGCGCGAACAGGACTTCCCGACCGTCCGCATGGCCGCCAGCAACTTCCTCGGCATGTCGGTCGACCAGATCCGCGACGCCCTGACCAAGGTTGTGTCCGGTCACCTCCGCACGATCGTGGCCGGCCTGTCGGTCGCCGAGCTGTACGGCGACCAGGCGCGCTTCACCGAGGACCTCAAGTCCAAGGCCGCGGCCGAACTGAACTCGCTGGGCTACTCGTTCCTGTCGTTCGTGTTCGAGTCGATCACGGACGACAACGGCTACCTCGACTCGCTCGGTGTCCCCGAGATCGAGCGCGCGCGCCGCGACGCCCGCATCGCCCAGGCCGAGTCCGACAAGGATGCCTCGTTGCGCGAGGAGGCGGCGCGCCTGACCAAGGAGCAGCGCCGGATCGAGGTCGAGACGGACATCGCCGACTCGAACAAGTCGCTGAGCCTGAAGCAGGCCGCCATCCAACAGGAGGTCGACGTCGAGATGGCGAAGGCCACCAAGGCCGGCGAGATGGCGGGCAAGGAACAGGACATCCTCATCGCCGAACGCGAGGCCGAACGCGAGCGGCGCGAACTCGACGCCACGGTTCGTGAGCGTGCCGAGGCCGAGAAGTACGCCGCCGAACGCAAGGCCGAGGCGTCGCGCTTCGCCCAGGAGCAGGCCGCCGAGGCGCGCAAGTTCACCGAGGAGCAGGAAGCCGAGTCCGACCGCATCCGCCGCGAGAAGGCCGCCCAGGCGCTGCGGGCGGAGGCCGAGGCGCAGGCGTTGCAGGCCCGCGAGGTCGGCCTCGCCGAGGCCGAGGCCATCCAGGCCAAGGGTCAGGCCGAGGCCGACGCCCGCCGCCAGCTCGCCGAGGCACTGCGCGAGTACACGGAGGCCGGTATCTCGGTGGAGGCCCTGAAGATCCTCCCGGACGTGATCGCCGCCGCCGCGGAGCCCCTGTCCCGCGCCGGCCAGACGACGATCATCTCCAACGGTGGCGACGGTGGGACGGGCGCGGCCAAGCTGACACGCGACGTCACCGACGTGCTGACGTCCACCCTGCCGATCGTCAAGGACCTGTCCGGGATCGACCTGCTCGAACTCCTGCGTGGTGCCGTCGCCTCGCGCACAGCCACCGCCACCGCCGATGACGACGGCGGGGACGGCGACGCCTGATGACCCAGTCGGCCAGCGACGTCGTCGCCCTCTTCGCGGACATCGCGGGCACCGACGGCCGCATCGACCAGGCACGCGCCCTCCAGCGCGCGGTCAAGGGCTTCAACGCGCTCGACGTGACCCAGAAGCGCGACCTCGCGATCCGGATCGCGGAACGCGTCGCACCGGACATCGTGCCGAAGATCCAGGCGGAGACCGGCGCGGACTTCACGATCGCCCAGGTGCAGGCCGTCCTGGACATGGCCCGTCGACTCGATGCCGGCGAGGTCGCCGAACTGCGTGCCGTCGTCGCCGAGGGCGAGGGCATCGCGGGACTGCCCGCCGCCGCAGCCGTCGTCGCCCAGGCGCTCGACGAGCCCCCGGCAGCGACGCCGCCAGCTCCCGACGACCTGGCCCACCTGCCACCGCCGGTCCCGGACGACGTCGTCGACACCGATGCCTCCCCCGACGAGGTCGTCGACGGGAACCTGCTGTTGCAGCAGCAGGAGGAGCAACTGCAGGCGCGGATCGCCGCCGCGGAGGCGGAGCGACTCCGACGCCTCGAGGAGGCGCAGGCCGAACGCGAGCGTGCCGTGGCCGAAGCCGTGGCCGAACGGGCGCAGGCCCGCGCCGACGCCGAGGCCGTGATCGCGGCCGCGCGTCAGGAGGCCGACGACATGTTCCGACGTGTCGAACAGATGACCACTGACGCGGCCGAGGACCGACCGCGCGAACGCGAGGTCGAGGCAGCCGCCATCGCGGCCGGACGGGGTTCAGAGGCGTCACGAGCCGTGCTCCGTCGCGTGTTCCGGGAGCCGGACGGGTGGCGCCGACGTCGCTGCATCGACGGACTGCTGCGCGCCGAGAAGATCCCCGAGGAGGCGCTGCGCGACGTGATCGCGACCCTGTCGTCACCCATGGCCCGCTCCTGGGTCACCGCAACCGCGATCGAGGCCGAGATGCTGTCGCTGGACGATCTCGACGGAGTCGTCGACACCCGCTCGGCTGCGCGACTGCGGCGGCGGTACGCATGATGGAGATGACCCTCGGGACCGTGCTCGGCGCCGGCTGGGCATCCGGCGTCAACCTGTACGGAACGGTCCTCCTGTTGGGCCTGTTCGGACGGATGGATGTCGCCCCGACCCCTGAACAGTTCCAGTCCCCGATCGTCATCGGGATCGCCGGCGCCCTCTACCTGCTCGAGTTCGTCGCCGACAAGATCCCGTTCGTGGACTCGGCGTGGGACCTGCTCCACACGGCAATCCGGCCGATCGGCGCCGCGCTCGTCGGGGCGTTGCTTGCCGACCAGGGCGACCTGTCGACGACCTTCGCAGCCCTGTCGGCCGGCGGCATGGCGCTGGGGTCACACGCCGCCAAGTCCGGGACGCGCGTGGCGGTGAACACCTCGCCCGAACCCGTCACGAACGTGCTCGTCAGCCTTGCCGAGGACGGCGCGGTCGCCGGGATGGTGTGGTTCGCGCTGGAGCATCCGCAGGCCGCTGGCGTGCTCGCGCTGGTCCTGCTGGTGCTGGGAATCGGGATGCTGATCCTCGCGTGGCGCCTCGTCCGCGCAGGCATCCGGCGCTTCCGGGGCTGGCGCGCACGCCGGCGCGCCGCCATCCACCTCGGCTGACGGCCGTCAGTGACCCGGTGCGTCGTAGTTCGGCGCCTGGTGGACGATGTCGAGGTCGTGGACGTGCGACTCGGCCGCGCCGGCCGCCGACTGGCGCACGAAGACCGAGCGCTCGTGGAGGTCGTCGAGGTCACGCGCCCCGATGTAGCCCATGCCGGACCGCAGCCCGCCGATCAGCTGGCCCGTGACGTCGCCCAACGGGCCACGGTACGGCAGCAGACCGGACACCCCTTCCGGGACGAGCTTGGTGGGCTCGGGACGACCGGCGGGGCGCTCGTCGCCCACGACGCCGCCCTCGTCGTCGTTGCCCTGGAAGTAGCGGTCGGCGGACCCGGCACGCATGGCGTCCAGCGAGCCCATCCCCCGGTACTCCTTGTAGCGACGACCACCGACGGTCACGAGCTCACCCGGGGACTCGTCGGTGCCGGCGAGCAGGTTGCCGACCATGATGGCGGTCGCGCCCGCCGCCAGCGCCTTGACGGCGTCACCGGAGAACTTGATGCCGCCGTCGGCGACGGTGGACACACCCAGTTCGCGGGCGGTCTCGGCGCAGTCCATGACAGCCGTGAACTGCGGGACGCCCACACCGGTGACGATGCGGGTCGTGCAGATGGAGCCGGGACCCACGCCGACCTTGACGATGTCGGCGCCGTGGTCGGCGGCGGCCCGCACGGCGTCGCCGGTGGCGACGTTGCCGACCATGAGGACGGTGTCGGGGTGGCGGTCCTTCAGCTTGCCGGCGAACTCGAGGATGCCGGCGGAGTGGCCGTGGGCCGAGTCGACGGCGAGCAGGTCCACGCCGGCCTCGACGAGGGCGGCAGCGCGTTCCTCACCGTCCGGGCCGACGCCGACAGCCGCTGCGGCCAGCAGGCGACCCCGGTCGTCCTTGGCCGAGTGCGGGAACTGGATGACCTTCTCGACGTCCTTGAAGGTGAACAGGCCGTACAGCACGCCGTCGTCGTCGATGATCGGCAGCTTCTCGACCCGGAACTCCTGCATCCGGTCGCGTGCCTGCTCCAGGGTCGTGCCCTGCGCGGCGGTCACCAGGTCCGTCGACGTCATGTAGTCGGACACGGGCGCCGACGGGTCGGCGTTGAGGCGCAGGTCGCGGTTGGTGACGATCCCCACGAGGCGGCCGTCGGCGTCGACGACGGGGAACCCGGAGACGCGATAGCGCTTCATCAGGTCGAACGCGGTCTCGACGCGGTCGTCGGCCGTCATGGTGACCGGATCCGAGATGAAGCCGGACTCGGAACGCTTCACGGCCTCGACCATCGCGGCCTGCACCCGGATGGGCGCGTTCTTGTGGATGACGCCGAGGCCGCCCTGACGGGCCAGCCCGATGGCCATCTCGGCCTCGGTGACCTTGTCCATGGCCGCGGACAGCACGGGGATGTGCAGCTGCAGGCGCGGGTGCAGCGTCGTCGAGACGTCCACGTCACGCGGCAGGACCGCGGAGGCCTGCGGGACGAGCAGGACGTCGTCGTAGGACAGGGCGTCGCGGATCTCGGGCACGGGCCACCTCTCGGGATGTGGGGCTGTGTGTGTCGGCGGGGCCGGTACCCGTAGGAGCGTACGTCAACACCGCCGACCCATGGTCGACCCCGTGTCCGTGCATTCCGGCCTCGGCCGGGACCTAGAGGGCGCCGATGGCCTTCAGGGCGTCGACGTAGGCCTCCTGGTCACGCGCGTCAGGCAGGCCGTTGTGCACCGAGTACTGGACGACGCCGTCCTTGTCGATGACGAAGGTGCCACGCTCGGAGGCACCAACGGCCTCGTTGAACACGCCGTAGGCACGGGCGACCTCACCGTGCGGCCAGAAGTCGGACAACAGCGGGAACTGGTAGCCCTGCTGTTCGGCCCAGACCTTGTGCGCGAACGGCGAGTCGATGGACACGGCGAGGGTCTCGACGTCGTCGTTCTGGAAGGTCTCGATCTGGTCGCGGATCGAGCACAGCTCGCCTTCGCACACCCCGGTGAACGTGAAGGGGTAGAAGACGAGGACCACGGCCTTCTTGCCGTGGTAGTCGGACAGCTTGACCGGCTGTCCGGTCTGGTCCTTGAGTTCGAAGTCGGGGGCCGTCTGGCCGACGTCGAGCGCCATGCGTGGTGCCTTTCGGGTGTGCGTACGGGACGTGCTTTGGGCGTGTCAGGCGGGCGCGGGCACGCCGCCCTCGGCGAGCCCGAGGCGCGACTCGAGCAACGCGTGCAGGGCATCGAGGTCCGCCCCGATGGGCAGCAGGATGCTGATCGTGCGCATCGCGGGGCGGGGCGAGGTGTCCGCGGGGTCGACGGTGGCCCACAACTCCAACAGGTCCTCGCCGACGACGCGGGTGACCCGCGCGAGGTGGACCGACTCCCACGGGAGCCGAAGTCGTTGCCACGGGGCGCCGACCTCGATCGCGGCGTCACCGAGTCGGACCTCGAAGGCGCGCGGGCGCACCCACTGGGCCACGACCACCGCGGTGACCACGATCGTGAGGAAGGCGAACGACCAGGCGAACAGCGAGGTCCGCATGTCGATCGCCGTCCACAGGGTCAGCGCGACCGCGATGCCGCCCACCATCGACCAACGCCCGACCACGAGTGGGTCGGGACGCAGGGTGAGGTGAGCGGTGTCGGACACGCCGCGAGGCTACCCCTCGGCGTCCGAGCCGGTCAGCCCGCGGCTCGCGTGGCACGCTCCACGAGCGTCACGACACCGGCCTCGTGGGGGTCATCGGGCGACGCGGAGAGGCTCGCCTGTCGCAGGTCGTCGACCCGGTCGATCTGCTTCTCGAGCATCCGGCGTCGCACGCCGTTGGCGTCGTCGAAGGCCTTCTGCGTCGCGGCGATCCGGGTGCCGACCTTGTCGAGGTGGTCGGTGAACTTCTCCCACTGGCTCCCGAACGCGGCCAGCAGGTCGAGGATCTCCTTGGACCGACGCTCGGTGAGGTGGTCGTCGACCGACTGGCGGATGACGGCCAGCACGGCGAACAGGGTCAGGGGCGAGCACAGCACGACCTTGTGCTTCAGGGCGAGGTCGATGATGTCGCGGTCGTGCTGGTGCAGGAAGCCGTAGACGTGTTCGTTGGGCAGGAACAGCAGCACCTGGTCGAGCGTCCCGTTCGCCGGGTCGACGTAGTCGCGACGGCTGAGCTCGGTGATGCGGTTGCGGACGTCGCGGATGAACGCCTTGAGGGTGGCCGCGCGTTCGGTGTCCGTGTCGGCCTCGAGGTGGCGGACGTAGTTGTCCAACGGGAACTTCACGTCCATGTGGACGCACCGCCCGGCGGGCAACGGGAACGTGAAGTCCGGTCGCCCGGTCGCCGTCGACGACTGGACGACGTAGTTGACGTCGCGGACGAAGCCGGCGGCGCGCAGCACGTCCTCGGCCATGCGTTCGCCCCACTGGCCGCGGGACTGCGGCGAGGCGAGCGCCTCCCGGAGGGCCGCAGTGGTCCGCGACAGTTCGAGCGTCATCGATCCCGTCTGCTCGAGTCGCTCGGCCAGCTGCCCGAAGCCCTCGGCGCGCTGCTGGTCGAGGTCGGTCACCAGGCGCCGCACACGATCCAGCGACTGGCTCATGTCGTCGAGGCGCTGGGCCATCACGACGTTGCGATGGTCGAGGGCGTCGGTGCCCGCCGCCGTGTGCAGGCGCAGCTGTTCGCTGGCCACGTTGACGACGGACTCGACGGCCTGGCGCAGGGACTCGCTGCGCTGCTGCTCCATGGCGTGGCGCTGGGCGTCGAACTGCTGGCTGATCTGGACCGTCAACTCGTCACGCACGGCGCCCGCGATGTCGTCTGGGCTGGTGCGCCGGCGACTGGACAGGGCGACGGCGATGGCCGCGCCGACGCCTGCCGCGAGCAGGGCGATCAACAGTGTCTCGACCACGGTGACTCCTCCGTCATGGCCTGTCAGGACCGTACGGAGGGGGTGTGACATCTCCACGGAACCGCTGCAACGGGCTCAGCGGCGATGCAGGAAGATCGCGGTCGAAACGGGCCGCAGGGGGCTGTCGCAGCAGGGTGCGTTCAGCAGCGCCCCGTCGAGGACCAACTGCGAGGAACCGCCCCCGTCGAGCATCACCGCGTCCACGACGCCGAGGCCCTGCAGGAAGGCGGCCATCTCGGAGACCGTCATGCCGACGGACACGCCGGGCTGGCGTCCGTCGACGGTGACGATGTAGGCCCGTCCGTCGGCGTCGAACCCGATCGCGGAGCGGGGGTGGCGCGAGTCCGTGTGCGACGGCGGGAAGCCCTCGGCCCGCCAGGCGCCCACTCCGGTCCCCTGCCCGCCGGCGAGGACACGGGGGCCGGCCACGAGCCCCTGGTCGAGGTCGGACCACGCGTCGGCCACCGACACGCGCAGGGTGACCTCGCGGACGCCACCCGGCACCCCGTCGCGGTGCGCATCCACGAACACGACCATCGAGTCACCGGTGAACCGCATCGGCCCGGCCGTGGCCTCCTCCAGCACCGGCAGCACGTGCGTCCCGGTCACGGACAGGTCGACGAGGGGGACGCGGAGGTAGCGGCCGGGCGCGGTCGTGCCGGTCGACGGGTGCAGCCCCGGCGTGTGGACGATCACCTCGCCGTTCGTGAAGCGGTCCCGGTTGACGCCGTCGACGCGCAGGCGTGCCGTGCCGAGTTCGACGCTGGCATTCCAGGTCGGGACGCCGACCACGGCCCGGTTCCCGCGCAGCCCGAAGCCGCTGCGGATGTTGCGATGGCCGTCGGTCAGCGCGGAGGTGTCGGACAGGAGCGTGCCGCTGCGGACCAAGAGGCCGTCCGGGTCGTTCTCCCCCACCCAGAAGCCACCGTTGACCGCCACGAGCGCGCCGTTGGCGCGGGCGGCGTCGACCACGTCGGTCCGTGCGCCGGGGTTCAGCGCGTAGTCGGTCGTCAGGCCGATGGACGGGTCGTCGAGTCGCCACCGCAGGACGTTGAGGCGGGCCGGGCCGGGCACCTCCCACCGGCGGTGGACGAGCGAGCCGTGCACGGCCTGCCATGCCGACGGTGGCGGCACGGGTGTGACCTCCTCGGCGGGTGGCTCCGGCTGCGGTTGCGCTGGCGGTGTCGACGGTGCCGGCGGTGCCGCCGCCGCGCCGGGATCGTCCCGGCGCGGGTGCGCCGGTGCGGCCGCGGCCGGCGGCGCGGCCGGCGGGGCGGGGGTCGGCGTGGGGGTGGGAGCCTCCAGTGCCGCAAGGGCGATCGCTGCCGCGCGTGCGCGTCCGCCGACGACGTCGATCGGGTCGACGACCGTGCCGAAGTCGACGCCCAGCGCGTGCAGGAGCACCTCGATCCCGTCCGGGTCGGTCGGGTCGACGTCGACGCCGGCTGCCGCCAGCAGTTCCGCGAGGTCCGCCCGGACGGCTGCACGCAGGTCGTCGAGGTGCGCGGCTGCGAGCGCGTCTCCGATCCGCACCTCGTACGCCGCGAGCGCCGCCACGACATCGCGCGTCCGGACCGGGTTCGCCACGTCGATGCCCGCGGCAGCCAGCAGGGGGCGCAGGGCTCGCCGGGTCTGCCCGGTGAGCGCGGCAAGTCGTTCACCATCCAGGGTGCCGTCCTGCCACACCCCGAGCCGCGCCAGTTGCACGTCGAGGTCGACGCTCGTTGCCGTCGCCCCGAAGGCCAGGAGGCTGATCGGCGTGGTGCGCTCCACCGCCCAGCCCAGCACGTCCTGTTCGTCGCCGTCCGGGTGGTCCCGCCACCAGTCGTCGGCGTCGGCAACCGCGCCGGCCGCCACCAGGCTCGCCGGCACGGGGGCAGGGCGGACCCGGTCCACTCCCGGTGCGTCCGCCGGGGACGCAGCACCTGTTCTGCTCGTGTCGACACACGACGCCCCGCAGACGGTGCCCGGCCCAGCCATCCCGGCATTCGCGGCATCCGACACCACGTCGATGCGGGCGGCCGCCACCAGCACGCCGATCAGCGTGATGGCCGTCGCGAGGACAGCGAGGAGACGTTCCACCTGGAGTGGACTCCCGTGGGGGCGGGCGGGCGGCGCCAGTACGATCGCGGTCGCCACCCGACCTGTCGGCACCCCGTCGGCGTCGTCAAGGACCATCTCGTGTTCGACGCACTGTCGCCCCAGCAACGCGCCAACGCCCTCTCCCGCATGGAGACCGACGTCTTCGACGTCGTCGTCATCGGTGGCGGCGTGGTGGGCACGGGCATCGCCCTCGACGCCGCCACGCGCGGCCTGTCCGTTGCGCTCGTCGAACAGCGGGACTTCTCGTCCGGGACCTCGTCACGGTCGTCGAAGCTGATCCACGGCGGCCTGCGCTACCTCGAGCAGTTCAACTTCGGCCTGGTGCGTGAGGCGCTGCAGGAACGCAGCCTGCTGATGGAGCGACTGGCCCCGCACCTGATCCGACCGGTGTCCTTCCTCTATCCGTTGACGCACCACGTGTGGGAACGGGCGTACGTCGCTGCCGGCGTGACGCTGTACGACACCCTTGGCGGGGCGTCCCACCTCCCGCGCCACCAGCACCTGACGCGACGCGGCGCCCTGCGCCTGGTCCCCAGCCTTCGTCCCGACGCCCTCACCGGGGCGATCCGCTACTGGGACGCCCAGGTCGACGACGCCCGCCACACGATGAGCCTCGCCCGCACCGCCGTCCGCTACGGCGCGGCGGTCGCGAACTCCGCGCGGGTCATCGGGTTCCTCCGCGAGGGCGAACGGGTCGTCGGCGTCCAGGTCCGCGACCTCGAGGGCGGCAAGGACGTGGACGTCCGCGCCCGCCAGGTCGTCAACGCGACCGGGGTGTGGACCGACGACATCCAGAAGCTCGTGGGGCGCGGCAGGATCCGGGTGCGCTCGTCGAAGGGGATCCACCTGGTGGTGCCCCGCGACCGCATCCACGCCGACAGCGGCCTGATCCTGCGCACCGAGACCAGCGTCCTGTTCGTCATCCCCTGGGGGCGCCACTGGATGATCGGCACCACGGACACCGACTGGGACCTCGACAAGTCGCATCCGGCCGCGTCCGCGACCGACATCCAGTACCTGCTCGACCGGGCCAACCGGGTGCTGCGGACACCGCTGACCCACGAGGACGTCGAAGGCGTGTTCGCCGGCCTGCGCCCGTTGCTGTACGGCGAGTCGGAGGCCACCTCCCAGCTGTCGCGCGAGCACGCCGTCGGCCAGACCGTGGCCGGGCTGATCACCATCGCCGGCGGGAAGTACACGACCTATCGCGTCATGGCCAAGGACGCCGTGGACGCGGTCGCCCGCAACCTCGACCGACGCGTACCCGAGTCGGTGACCGAGGACGTGCCGGTCATCGGCGCAGCCGGCTACCACGCCCTGTGGAACCAGCGCCATGACATGGCGCGCGAGACCGGTCTGCACGTGGCTCGCATCGAGCACCTCCTGAACCGCTACGGGACGCGCGCCAGCGAGGTGCTCGACATCATGGCCGACCGTCCCGAGCTCGGCCGTCCGCTGCCCAGCTCGGACGACTACCTCGAGGTCGAGGCGGTCTATGCGGCCTCCCACGAGGGCGCCCTGCACCTCGAGGACGTCCTGGCCCGCCGCACGCGCAGCTCGATCGAGTCGTGGGACCGCGGCGTCGCCGCGGCTCCGGTCGTGGCCCAGCGCATGGCCGAGGTGCTGGACTGGGACGACGACGCCATCTCCCGCGAGGTCCAGCACTACGAGGCGCGCGTCGCGGCCGAACGCGAGTCGCAGCGCATGCCCGACGACCACACCGCCGACGCGGCGCGCATGTGCGCCCCGGACGTCCGGGTCGGCACCGCCTAGCCGGTGCCGCACGACCGGGCCGGTACCTCTTGACGCCGCAAGACTAATCTGATTAGTTTTTAAGTAATCAGATTAGTTACCTCGGAGCACACCATGGGCACCACACAGTTCCTCCCCCGCCCCGACGGCCACATCGCCTTCGACGACACCGGCTCGGGTCCGCTCGTCGT
>JBFJMP010000026.1:0-12346 GCA_041633895.1 Nitriliruptoraceae bacterium | reverse complement strand
TGACGACGAGAAGGGCATCGAGGCGTTGACGGAGGCCGGCATCGAGGTCAAGGCGGCACGTCGCGTCGTCGTGGTGAAGCTCGACAACGCGCCTGGGGCCATCGGGGCCGCGTGCCACACCGTCGGCGATGCCGGCGTCAACATCGAGCAGGCCTACTTCGCGAACGACAACCAGCTCGTCCTCGTCTGCGACGACGTCGAAGCGGCGAAGACCGCCCTCGGGATCGCCTGACCCGGTCCCACGGGGCCGATCAGAACGGCAGGTCGACCTGCTTGAACTCGTGGAGGTCCGGCTCGCCGGCCACGAGGTCGACGACTCGCTCGATGCGTCGGATCGCCTCGGTCCCGTCCGTCGGACGTTCGAGCAGGCGCACGAACACCGCGCGACCACCAGCGATGAACGTGGGCACGCCCCAGATCTGCAGGTCCTCGGCACTGTGGCGATGTTCGTCGCGGATCGTGGCGAGCGGGCCACCGTCGTCGAGCAGGGCGAACGTCGCCTCGACGTCGGCCCCGCCGGCGGCGAGGGCCTTGGCCACGACGTCGCGGTCCCGGATGTCCTCACCGCGGTCGTGACGTGCGGCGAACAACTCGCGGTGCACGTCACCGAAGTGCTGCGGGGCGTGGTCCCGTACCGCGATCCCGGCCTGCATCGCCAGCAGGCCCGACACGATGTTGGGGTCCTCGCGGTCCCAGACGTCGACACCGCCGTCCTCCACGTGGCTCTGGGCCTGGGAGAAGGGGGCGAAGGTCACGTCCCAGTCGGCACCGGCCGCGAGTCCGTCGAGCAGGTGCTCGTGGACGTTGCGTGCGAAGGGGCAGAGGTAGTCGAAGGTGACCGAGAAGGCGAGGGACACGGGGAGGCTCCGTGGGAGGCGAAGGGGGACGGGGAGGCGCATGGGGGACCGGCTCCGGATGTCTGAACGATGCCGGTCGCGGGGCTATTCCTCCGCCTGTTCACGCTCCGGCAACCCCGACGACAGGTGGCGGTCAGCACGACGGGGCATCGTCCGCACATGGACATCACCGAGACCACCGTCAGCCGCCGTCGCCTCCTGCAGGCCGGCCTCGCCACGGGTGCGGGCTTCTTCGCGTTCGGCCGGGACTTCTGGACGCGGGCCATCGCCGCCCCGGCCGTGCAGGGCCCGTCGCCGTACGGACCCCTGCTCCCTCCCGACGCGAACGGCATCCAGTTGCCGGCCGGGTTCACCAGCCGCCGGATCGCCCAGTTCGGGGCACCGGTGCCACTCGCCGACGGGTCGGTGTCCGACTACGCATGGCACCGCGGCCCTGACGGTGGCGCCGTGTTCATGCAGGACGACGGCGGCTGGATCTACGTGTCCAACTCGGAGCAGCCCGTCGTCGACGGTGGCGTCGGCGCCGTCCGCTTCGACGCGGACGGCAACGTCGTGTCGGCCTACCCCGTGCTGACCGGGACGAACAACAACTGCGCGGGAGGCCCGACGCCGTGGGGCACGTGGCTGTCCTGCGAGGAGAACTTCATCGGGTTCGTCTGGGAGTGCGACCCGACGGGCGAGCGCGCCCCGGTCAAGCTCCCCGCGCTCGGTCAGTTCAACCACGAGGCCGCGGCCGTCGACCCGGTGCGCCGACACATCTACCTGACCGAGGACCAGGGCGACGGCGCCTTCTACCGCTTCACGCCGCTCGCATGGCCGGACCTGACGGTGGGGGTCCTCGAGGTGGCGATCGTGGACCCCGGCGCCATCCGAACCCCGTATGCCGCTGAGATCCGGTCGGCGTTCGCGGAGTTCGGTGGGGACTGGGACGACTTCGACCCGTCGGGTGTCCTGCTGGACGTCGACGAGACCGAGCCCGGCCCGGTGACGTGGATGCCGGTCCTCAACCCCCTCGGCCTGCCGGTCGAGTGTCGCTACCAGGTCCCCAACGCGGCGATCTTCAAGGGCGGGGAGGGCTGTTGGTACGACGACGGGATGGTGTGGTTCACCTGCAAGGGATCGAACCGGGTGTGGCAGTACGACACCGAGCGCGAGACCGTCGACATCCTCTACGACGTCGCGGACCACGGCGACGACCCGGTCCTCCGAGGCGTGGACAACATCACCGTGCACGCACAGTCGGGCGACCTCCTCGTGGCCGAGGACGGCGGCAACATGGAGCTCGTGATCGTGTCGGCCGAGGACCGCACCGTCGCGCCGTTCCTGCGGTACCCGGTCTCCGACTCCGAGATCACCGGGCCGGCGTTCACGGCGGACGGCACGCGCCTCTACTGGTCGAGCCAGGCCAAGAACGTCCTGCCACTGGGCGGCGAGACCTTCGAGATCACCGGTCCGTTCCGGGGGACCGCGGCTGCACCCATCGAGGTGGTCACCCCTGCGCCGGCGCCCCCGGCACCCCTCGAACCACCCTCGGGGCCGAGCGCGCCCACACCCGAGCCGGGCGAGTTGCCCGCGACGGGCAGTGGGCTGGCTGCCGCCGGGATCGCACTGCTCGGCGGTGCCACGGCCCTGCGGCGTCGTTCAGAACAGGCACTCGATGCGGAACACGTCGCGACCGCAGGCCTCGAGCAGGCCGGTCATGAGGGCACGCGTCGCGAGCCCGAAGGCGAAGAAGCCGCCCCACGCCATCCCGACGTACGGATGGGCCTCCCGCCGCAGGCCCGCGATGCGGCCACCGACGATCGCGATGAAGGGGAACAGTGACCCGTAGAAGTAGTGCAGGAAGACGAGGTCGTCACCGACCACGCGGCGCCCGATGACGAGGAACACCACGCCGATGGCGGTCTGCACGCCCAGCAGGTTCTCGGTCCAGTGCTGCAGGCCGAGGTAGGGCACGGGAGCCTCTTCGCGACCCATGATGCGCAGCACGAGGCCCCACACCGCGATCACGAGGAAGGCAACGACCAGGGCAATGCCCAGGTAGCGGTGGAAGGTGCTCACGTGGGCTCGACCGCCTCGGTCGTCGCCGCTGCGGCGTCGGCTGCGGCCCGCTCGTCACCAGCGTGCAGCGACGCGGCGATCCGCAGTGTGGCGACGCCGGCCAGGGGCGGCAGCACGAACACGGCGATGCGCAGCAGCATCGTGACGGTCTGCAGGCCGGTCGCCGTGTTGGAGGCCAGCACGTCGTTGGAGCCCGCGACGAAGATCACGGCGAGGAAGGTGAGACCGGCCACGCCGATCGCGGTGCGCATGGGCACGTCACGCGGACGCTGGGCGATGTGGTGCTCCGAGGTGTCCTTGGTGATCCACCGAACCTCGATCCACGGCCACGCGAACACGATGGTGAAGATGATCCCGGGGATCACCACCGCCGGGATGAACACCGACGGGATCGTGACCCCGAGGATCGTCCACTCCCATGCGGGCCACAGGCGCAACAGGCCCTCCAGCCAGCCCATGTACCAGTCAGGCTGGGACGGGGCGAAGACCTGGAAGGGCTCGTACGGCCCGTAGAGCCACACCGGATTGATCTCGAACAGGCCGCCGAGCAGGGACAGCACGGCGATGACGAACGCGAACAGCGACAGCGACGTCAGCGTCTGGTTCGGGAACAGCGGCTCACCCACGACGTTGGTGTTCGTCGCCTTCGGGGACGGCTTCTGGGTGTGCTTCTGGCGGATGAGGATCGCCATGTGGGCACCGAGCAGGCCGAGGAGACCGGCGGGGATCAGCATCACGTGCATGACGTGGAGGCGACCGAGGACGCCGACACCCGGGTACTCGCCACCGATGCCGATGAAGCCGAGCAGGGGACCGAGGAACGGGATCGACAGCAGCGCCGAGTACCCGATGCGCAGACCGTTGCCGGACAGCAGGTCGTCGGGCAGTGAGTACCCCGTGAAGCCCGCGCCGAACGCCAGCAGCAGCAGGCCCACGCCGATCACCCAGTTCAGCTCACGCGGGCGACGGAACGCGCCCGTGAAGAACACGCGCAGCATGTGGACCACGATGGCCGCCACGAAGATCAGCGCCGCCCAGTGGTGGATCTGGCGCATGAGCAGGCCGGCGCGGACCTCGAACGACAAGCGCAGCACCGAGTCGTACGCGGCCGAGATCTCCTGGCCCTGCAGTGGCACATAGGGGCCGTCGTAGACGACCGGTGTGGTGTCCGGCGAGTAGAACAGCGACAGGAAGGTGCCGGTGAACAGCAGCACGATCAGGCTGAACAGCGCGACCTCACCCACCAGGAAGGACCAGTGGGCCGGAAACGCCTTGCGCAGGTAACGCCGCGAGCCCTGGGCGAGGCCCAGGCGCGAGTCGAGCCACTTGGCGAGCCCGTCGACGGGGCTCTGACGGACGGGGGTGCTGCTCATGCGTCACCCTCCGGCTGCTGGGTCAGGTTCCAGAACGACGGCCCGACCGGCTCGGAGAAGTCACCGAGGGCGACGAGGTAGCCCTCGTCGTCGACCCCGATCGGCAACTGGGGGAGGGCGCGACCGGCGGGGCCGGACAGCACCCTGGCCCCCGCGTTGACGTCGAACGTCGACTGGTGGCACGGGCACAGGAGCTCGCCGACGGCGGCCCGGTACAGGCCGACCGGGCATCCGGCGTGCGTGCAGATCTTCGAGTAGCAGACGAGCCCGTCGACGACGCCGTCGGCGTCGGGGAAGGCAGCCATGTCCAGCTGCTCGCGGTTGGTGCCGATCAGCACGGCCTGCGCATCTGCGGGGCGGCCGGCACCGTCGGGGAACACGGTGACGAGCTGACCCACGAGCACGTCTTCGGGGCGCAGCGGCTCACCTTCGGGCGTGACGAGGCGGCGGTTCCGGGACCAGTCGGTCACGAACAACTCGTTGCGGGAGTCGCGCGAGAAGATCGGCCCCAGCGACAGCAGGGGCGCGGCCACGGCGAGCCCGATCGAGGCGCCGACGCCACCGAGCATGCGCAGCAGGAAGCGGCGACGACCGCCCACCTGGGCCTCGCCGAGCGACGCGGCGAACTCCTGCTCGAAGATCGCCCGATCCTCGTCGGGGGACTGCATGGGGTGGCGGTCCTCGATGACCTCTTCGGGGCCGATCACGACACGGACCCAGACGCCAAGGCCGAGGCCGACCCCGCTGAACGCCAGGAACAGCAGCACGCCCTCCCACTGGGTGTCGCCCCCGGCGAGGTAGAGCACGAGCAGGCCGAGCCCGGCGATGATGGCCACGCCGAAGGCGGCAGCCGCCCAGCGGGTGGCGCGCTCCTCGCGGGCGAGCTGTTCCTCGGTGGGGATGCGGTCAGGCACGCTCGTCCTCCTCGACGTCGTGGCCGTGGCCGGTGTCGCCGGCCTTGTCGCCGAGCAGGTACATGACGACCCCCAACAGTCCGAGGCCGACGACCCAGGCGACCATGCCCTCGCTCACGGGGCCGGACCGTCCGATGGACAGCCCACCGGGCTGTTCACGGTCGCGCAGGTCGACGACCCACGCGACGACGGCCTCGAGGTCTTCCTGCGTGAGCACGTCCTCACCGAACACGGGCATGACGCCGGGGCCGGACCGGATGGCCTCCGCGATCTCGATCGGTTCCGTGATGCCGAGGTCGGACGACACGTCGCGCTGGCCCACTGCGACGCCGGCGGCCGTGGGGCCGTGGCAGGCCGCACAGTTGGTCGTGAACTGTTCGAGGCCGCGCGCGAGGCTGGCGCCTTCGTAGCCACTGATGTCGGGGATGCCCGGGCCCTCGCCCGGCGCGAGGCTGGTGACGAACGCGACGATGGCGGCGCGTTCGGTCGCGTCGAACTTCGGGGTGCTGCGCGCGAGGCGGTCGAACTGGTTGGTCATCGGCATCCGACCGGTGCGCAGCATGAAGTCGACGGACGCCGCGCCCACGCCGATCAGGCTGGGGCCGCCGGACGGGTCCGGGGACACCAGGCCTTCGGCGCCGTCACCGTGGCACGTCGCGCAGTTGGCCTGGAAGAGCTGGTTGCCCAGGGACACCAGGTCGGGGTCGAACTCGGGCGCCTCGGAACCGGCTTCGGTCGCAGCGGCCGTCAGGGTCAGTGCACCCGTGGCGGCGACGGCGAGGGCGACGAGTCCGGCGCGACGTGCGAGTACGCGAAAGGCAGGCACGGTCGGACATCCTTGGTGGGACGTGGGATCGCGGGGGGACCCTCTCAGGCTACCCAGCGCCGCCAACTCCTTCGGACGGCGCCACCCGTTCCATCATCTTCGTTCCCGCGTCCATGAACCGCAGCAGCTCCATCGGCAGCGGGAAGATCAGCGTCGAGTTCTTCTCGGCGGAGACCTCCAACATGGTGGACAGCACGCGCAGCTGCATCGACCCGGGAGCCGCGGCCATCAGGTCGGCCGCCTCGGCCAGGCGGCGGGCCGCCTCGAACTCGCCCTCGGCGTGGATCACCTTCGCGCGACGGTCGCGCTCGGCCTCGGCCTGGCGTGCCATGGCACGGCGCATGGACTCGGGCAGCTCGACGTCCTTGACCTCGACCAGGGTGACCTTGACGCCCCAGGGGTTGGTGAGTTCGTCGATGATCTGCTGGAGGCGGTCGTTGATCTCGTCACGGTTGACGAGCAGTTCGTCGAGTTCGACCTGCCCGAGGATCGATCGCAGGGTCGTCTGCGCCACCTGCGACGTCGCGAACAGGTAGTTCTGGATGTTGACGATCGCACGGACGGGGTCGGTCACGTTGAAGTAGGTGACGGCGTTCACCCGGACGGTCACGTTGTCCTTCGTGATCACGTCCTGCGGGGGGATGTCCATCGTCACCGTCTGGAGGTTGACCTTCTCCATCTTGTCGATGATCGGCACGATGAAGAACAGGCCGGGGCCCTTGGCGCCGATGACGCGGCCCAGGCGGAAGATCACGCCGCGTTCGTACTCGTTCACGATCCGGACGGACGAGGACAGGATCACGAGCAGGACCACGAGGGCCACGATGAGTCCGGGGAGCATGAGGTCGTCCTTCGGTCAGGTGTGTGGTCGGGGAGGTGGGGAGTCGGCGGGACCGACGACGAGGTCGAGGTTGTCGCGGGCGAGGACCTGCACCTCGACGTCCGCGAGGTCGTCGATGTCCATGCCCGCGGCCGGCACGACGCGCCACCACGTGCCGTCGAGTTGGATGCGTGGCCGCGTTCCGTCCACGTCGCGGATCCGGCCCGTGCGCCCGACGAGGTCGTCGGACGGGCCGTGGTCGTCCAGTCCCCGGGTCTTGGATGCGGCAACGCCGATGAGCGTCGCGAGTCCGGCGGTGACCAGCACCGTCGGCACGAGGACGGCGAGGTCGATGCCGATGCCTGTGGGCTCCTGGAACAGGAAGAGGCCGGCAAGGGCGAGCGCGATCGTGCCGCCTCCTGCCGCGACCCCGATTCCGGGGACGACGACTTCCACGGCGAACAGGACCGCGGCGACCACGAGGAGGCTGACCCCGGCGAAGTTCACGGGGAGGACGGACAGGGAGTAGAGGCCGAGGATGAGCGCGACCGCGCCCGTCACCCCGCCCGCCCCGACGCCCGGGTTCGCGATCTCGTAGAGGATGGCGAGGGTCGACAGGGACAGGAGCAGGAACGCGACGTTCGGATCCGCGATCTTCTGCAGGATCGATCGCGTCCACGACAGTGGGAGGTCCTCGACGGCCGCCGTCGCGGTGGCGAGCGTGACCAGGCGGTCCCCGGGCAGTTCGATCCGCATCCCGTCCAGTTCGCGCAGCAGGCCGGTGCGGTCCGCGGCGATCAGGTCGACGGCGCCGATCTCGAGGGCTTCGGTGGCCGTGATCGAACGACCCTCGCGCACGCTGTCGATGGCGAACTCGACGTCGCGCCCGCGTGCCTCGGCGACCGCCTCCGCATAGGCCGCGGCGTTGTTGACGATCTTGTCGCCGACCTCACCGCCGCCGAGGTCGACCGGGGTCGCCGCACCGATCGTCGTGGCCGGGGACATCACCGCGACGTGGGCGGCCAGGGTGATGAACGTGCCTGCGGAGCCGGCGTCGGCGCCGGACGGCGTGACGTACACGACGATGGGGACGTCCGCGTTGAGGAACGTCTGCACGATGACGCGCATCGACGTGACGAGGCCGCCGGGGGTGTCGAGTTCGACCACGAGCGCCTCGGCGCCCCGGTCCTCCGCCGTGCGAACGGCGTCGGTCAGGTGGTCGGCGGTCACCGGGGTGATCGCGCCGCGCACCGGCGTGAACAGCACCACGGCGTCACCGGGCTGCGCGCTGGCCGAACTGGCCCCGAGCACCAGGAACCACAGCGCGGACAGAAGCGTCAGACCCACGACCAGCGCAGGCAGCCGGTGGTGCGACCGCGTCAGCATGCCTCCATCGTTGCGCATCCCGGCGCTCGATGCTCGACTTTGTCCCGACGCGGGGGTTGACCCTGACGTTGCGTCACCCCGTAGTTTCAGCCCCGACCGCAGCCCAGCCCGTATTGTCCTCTTGCCCTCCCCACCACGCGCGGGCGACACCGATCCGGAGACGCACCACCATGACGACCCCAGCCGTTCGCGCCAGCGGCGCCACGAAGGTCTACGGCGACGGTGACACGGCCGTTCGCGCGATCGACGGCATCGACGTCGAGATCCCGACCGGCGAGTTCACCGCGATCATGGGACCCTCGGGATCCGGCAAGTCGACCCTGCTGCACACGATGGCCGGGCTCGACCGCCTGACGTCGGGGGTCGTGGAGATCGACGGGACCGACCTCGCCTCGCTCAACGACCGCCAGCTGACGGTGTTGCGGCGCGAGAAGGTCGGGTTCGTGTTCCAGGCCTACAACCTCGTGCCGACCCTGTCGGCTCGCGAGAACATCACCTTGCCGGTCGACCTCGCCAGCGATGACGTCGACGAGGCGTGGTTCGACCAGGTCGTGGACGTCCTCGGCCTGCGTGACCGGCTGGGGCATCGTCCGACCCAGCTGTCGGGCGGTCAACAGCAGCGTGTGGCCGCCGCCCGCGCCATGATCACGCGACCCACGGTCGTGTTCGCGGACGAGCCGACGGGTGCGCTGGACTCCAACTCGTCGGCGGACCTGCTGGCCTTCATGCGCCGCGCGGTCGACGAGTTCAACCAGACGATCGTGATGGTCACCCACGACGCCGCGACCGCGGCCTACGCCGACCGGATCCTGTTCCTCGCGGACGGCCACATCGTGGATGAGCTGCGCGAACCCACGGCTGCGGGTGTGCTCGAGCGCATGAAGGTGCTCGAGACCGACGCCGCGCCGTCTGCCTGACCGGCCGCCCCTCACCCCAGTCGGAGGCCCAGCATGTTCCGCGTGGCCCTGAAGTCCGTCCTCGGCAACAAGATCCGTCTCGCGATGACGGCACTGGCCATCGTGATCGGCGTGGCCTTCGTGTCCGGCACGTTCATCCTCACCGACTCGATCGACCAGGCCTTCGGGAACCTGTTCACCGAGATCAACGAGGGCACGGACGTCTACGTGAACCCGGTCAGCGACATCGAGGTCGATCCCTTCGCCGGGGGCGACCCGTTCAGCGGTCCGACCCTCGACGAGGACCTCGTGGCCGAGGTCGCCGCCGTCGAGGGCGTCGAGCGGGCCGAGGGCTTCGTGCAGGGCTACGCCCAGATCATCGGCTCCGACGGCGAGCCGATCGGTGGCCAGGGGCCGCCCACCTTCGGGTTCTCGTGGGTCGACGACAGCCCGATCACGCTGCGGGACGGACGTGCCCCGGTCGCAGCGACGGAGGTCGCGATCGACGCGGCGACCGTGGCCGACAGCGGCTTCGCCCTCGGAGACCGGGTGCGCATCCTGACCGCGGACGGTGCCGCCGACTACGACCTGGTCGGCATCACGGGCTTCGGCAGCGAGGACAACCTGCTCGGTGCGACCAGCGCGACCTTCGAGTTCACGACGGCGCAGGAACTGTTCGGCAAGGTCGGCGAGTTGGACCAGATTGCGGTCGTGGGTGCGGACGGCGTGGACCCGGACGACCTCGCGGCCCGGATCGAGGCAGCCGTCGGAGCGGACGGCCTCGAGATCATCACCGGCGTCGAGCAGACCGAGTCGGACCAGCAGGAGATCAGCGACGGCCTCGGGTTCCTCAGCACCGCACTGCTGGCGTTCGCCGGCGTGGCGCTGTTCGTGGGCGCCTTCCTGATCGTCAACACGTTCTCGATCATCGTCGCGCAGCGCACTCGCGAGTTCGCCCTGTTGCGGGCCATCGGCGCGAGCGGGCGACAGATCCGCACGGTCGTGCTCGTGGAGGCCCTCGTCGTGGGGGTGTTCGCCGCGACCATCGGGTTCGGTGCGGGGATCCTCCTCAGCGAGGCGATGCGGGGGATCTTCGGCGCCATCGGGTTCGACTTCCCCGACGGGGGGCTGATCCTGTTGCCGCGCACGGTCGTCGTCGCCTACGTCATCGGGGTCGTCGTGACGGTGATCGCCGCGGTGGCCCCGGCTCGTCGTGCCTCCCGGATCTCCCCGATGGAGGCCCTCCGCGACGGCACGGACGACTCGGCCGAGCACATCGGGCGCGGGCGCACCATCGGGGGCCTGGTCGCGTCGGTGGGGGGTGCCGCGGCGCTGCTGGTCGGCCTGCTGGCCGAGGTCGACAACGCCATTGCCCTGGTCGGCGCCGGGGTCGCGGTCATGTTCGTGGGTGTGTCCCTGCTCGCGCCCTACGCCGCGGCGCCGGTGGCCAACGTGCTCGGTGCCGTTCCGGCGCGCCTCGGCGTGCAGGGGCGCCTCGCCCGCAACAACGCGGGCCACAACCCCAAGCGCACGTCCTCGACGGCATCCGCCCTGATGATCGGGGTGGCACTGGTCACCTTCGTGTCGATCTTCGCGGCCTCCGCGACGGCGTCGGTGAACCAGTTGTTCACGGCCCAACTCGGAGCCGACTACACCCTGTCGCCGTCGGGCTTCGGGAGCCTGATCCCGTCGGGCATGACCACGGACCTCCAGGAGTTGGACGAGACCGGGGCAGTCAGTCCGATCCGCTTCGCCCAGTTCGGCCCGACCGACGGGGGTACGGCGCCGATCGTCGGCGTGGTCCCGGACGCCATCAGTGACCTCGTCGACCTTGGCGTGACCGACGGCGCGATGGCCGACCTCGCCGGCGGCGGTGTCGCGATCTCGGCCGCGCTGGCGACCGAGGACGGCATCGGCATCGGTGACGAGGTGACGGGGACGTTCCTCAACGCGGGTGAGCAGACGCTGTCCGTGGTCACCGTGTTCACGAACACGGACCTGACCGGCAGCGACCTCGTCGTCTCCCTCGACACGCTCCAGGAACTCAACGGCGACGTCTTCGACGCGTTCATCTTCGTCAACGTGGCGGACGGCGGCGACGCCGCGACGACGCGAGCCGCGATCGAAGGGCTCCTCGAGGACTATCCGAACGTGCAGGTGCAGGACCAGACCGAACTGACCCAGTCCCTGCGCGACCAGGTCGACAGCCTGCTCAACGTCATGATCGGCCTGCTCGGCCTTGCGCTGGTCATCGCCCTGATCGGGATCGTGAACACCCTGGCCCTGTCGGTGTTCGAACGCACCCGCGAGATCGGCCTGCTCCGCGCCGTGGGCATGACCCGACGTCAGGTGCGCGGGATGATCCGCTGGGAGTCGGTGATCGTGTCCGTCTTCGGGGCCACCCTGGGACTCGTGGTCGGCGCGTTCTTCGGCTGGGCGGTGGTCACGGCACTCGGTGACGACCTGCCGGTGCTGGAGTTCCCCGCCGGACGGATGGTCTTCTACCTCGTGGGCGCCGCGATCGCCGGTGTGGTCGCCGCCATCCTGCCGGCGCGTCGGGCGGCACGCCTCGACGTGCTCCGAGCCGTCACGACGGAGTGACGGCCACGACGGGGCGGCGCTCGGCGCGCGAGGTCAGCCAGGCACCCCCGAGCACCAGGGCCGTGCCCGCGAGCGCCGCGGGATGCACGGACTCGTCGCGCAGGAGCACGCCGAGCGCGATGGCCACCGGCGGGACCACGTAGATGCCGATGGCACCGCGGGCGCTGCCGACTCGTCCGACGAGCGTCGTCATGGCCACGAAGGCGATTCCCGTGCCCAGCGTGCCGAGGGGGACCATGGCGGCCGCGGCCCCGCGGTCCCACTCGGACGAGCGCAACCCGACGAGCCCGTAGGGCAGGACGAGCACCGTCGCGACGAGTTGTACGCGCAGGATCACCGGCAGCGCCCCGTAGCGCTGCTGCAGCGGGACGGCGATGTTGGCGCTGAGGCCGTAGAGCACGATGGCGAGCAGGACCAGCAGCACGCCGAGGGCGGTGGCCTCGGACTCGCGCACCTCCGGCCACGAGATGGCCACGATGCCGGCGAAGCCGATCGCCAGACCGACGAGCTGTCGGCGGCCCGGGAGCTTGCGCATCAGCACCGCCGCCCACGCGGCGGTCGTCAGCGGCATCGCGCCGTTGACCATGCCGGCGACCGAGGAGTCGATCCACT
>JBFJMP010000025.1:0-12405 GCA_041633895.1 Nitriliruptoraceae bacterium | reverse complement strand
TGACGAACCCGCGGACGCTGGCGACCGTGGCGCGGACCGCGTCCGGGGCGTGTTCCTGCATGCGTGCGTCGGTCAGCACGATCGCGGTCTTGACCACCGCGTACATCGCCCCGATCCCCACGATCCCGAGCGGGTGCCCCGACAGCGCCCCGCCGACGAGTCCGCCCCCGCCCACCAGCACGACCGCCGCGGCGGCGCGGGGCGCGAGGTCGGGGCGCCGCGCCGCGACCTCCGCCCCGACGAGGTTCCCGACCCACGGGAGCACGACCAGCACCGGCACCCACACGTCGGCGGCACCCAGGTCGCGCGCCAGGAGCGGCACGTACTCCTCGATCACGGTGACGACCTCGAGCAGCGCACCCAGCGCGACCAGTCGGGCCAACACGGGGGTGCGTGTGGCGGCCCGCACGCCGGTCCGCAGGGTGGCGGCCCAGGCCGACCACCCGGTCGGCTCGTCGACGCCGCGCATGGCCCGCACCTCGGGCACGGACAGCACCAACCCGATGGTGACCACGTGCAGGGCGATGCTGATCACGCCCACGCCCACGAGTCCGAACGCGGCGACCAGCGGGGCGGCCCCGAGCAGTGCCACGACGATCGCCACGCCCTCGGCCTGGGCCATGCGTGCGGTGACGGTCGTGTACGCATCGGTGCGCCCGAGCCGCGCCAGCTCGTCCCACACCAGCGCCTGCCACGTCCCCGACGACGCCGCCCCGGACATGCCCCACAGCACGAACCCCGCCACGACCCCGGCCAGCCCGGGCGCGGCCAGCCACACCGTGAAGCCCGCCGCGCGCAGCAGGGTGGACGCCACGAGCAGCCCGCGCCGGCTGACCCGGTCCGCCAGCGCCCCGGACGGGACCTCGAACACCACGGCAGTCGCCGACCACGCCGCGAAGCCGATCGAGATCGACGCCGGCGTCAGCCCCGCATCCTCGAACAGCAGGGCGTAGACGGCGTACAGCGGGACGAACTCGGTCGCCGCCGCCCACGCCACCAGTCGCCTCCGCAGCGACCGCAGCGCGAGGTCGGGCGCGGCCCCGCCGTCCACGCTCGTGGGAGTCGTCATCGGGCCAGCCTAGGGACCGACGCCGTCCACCCGTGGCTCCGGTGGGCGCAACGGGCCGGAGTCCGTACCCTCGTCGGATCGCCACCTTCCCGGCCGACGACTGCATGGAGGACCCGGGTGCGGCACGGACGCGTCGACTACCGGATGGCCCGACGGGCCCTCATCCGTGACGTCCGCGAAGGCCTGTCGGCGCGCGACGACGTCTGTGACGCGCACCCCGACCTGATCCGGGCCGGCACCCACATCGGGGTGGGCGTGGACGACGACTGCCCGATGTGCAGCGAGCCGACCCTGTCCCACGTCACCTACATCTTCCCGACGTACGGACCCAAGGCGCGCCGTGGCCAGGCGGTGATCCGAGACTCGCTCGCCGCCCACATGAAGCGCCACGGGAACCTGACCGTCTACACGGTCGAGGTCTGCATCCAGTGCGGGTGGCACCACCTCATCGAGAAGTTCGACCTGACCGCGAAGGGTCGCGCGCTGACCGTCTGAGCGGTCCTCCCCGGCGCGGCCCCAGCCAGGTCAGGGACCCCGATCAGCGCGGCAGCAACAGCCCTGTCACGGCGATCGCGCCGCCGAACACCAACAGGGTCGCCGAGTCCTGCGCGTACCAGCCGAAGATCCCGGTCACCGACCCGAGCGCGACCATCGTCGGACCCCACAGGCGCCCTGCCTCCTCCATGGCCTCCTCGTGTTCGCCGGAGTCGACCTGGAGGCGCCCCGCCCGGTCGACCCACGCCGCCGTCGGCGCGTCGGACCATCCCGGATGCGCCCCGCCGCGTCCCACGACCACGGCACGCTCCTCCACGTCGAGGCGTCCGATCACGGCGTTCCAGTTGACGAGGAACTCGGCCCGCAGGTCGTCCCGGTGTGCGCGGTCGACGATGACCTCGACCGCCTCGTCGTCGCCGATCACGTCGTGCGCGATCCGCCGGTGGGTCAGCACCTGGACGACCAGTGGGACCACCAGGGGGTGGAAGGTGCCGAGCAGGGCGTCGACCTGCGCCGGCAGGGGCGCGTCGCCGTCGACCAGTGCGACGTCGCACGCCGGGCACACGGCGGTGCCCGGCTCGTACTCGTCGTGGCAGGACGGACAGGTCGGCATGCCCGGACGCTAGCCCACCCGACGACAGGTCCACATTGCCCTACCAACATCGCCCTACCAATGTGACATCATTCTGTGTAACATCATCGTGCAGCAGGGTTGACGATCGTGTCACCCGCACGCTCCACCACACGACACCCGCCCCGACGAAAGCGCCCCGACCCATGGCCGTGGACCTGCTCTCCCCGCCGGATCGCGAACGCACCGCCGCTCGCCTGCTCGCGTCGTCCGCCAGGCACAGCTACGACCCGACCGTCGACGTCGACTGGGACACGCCGTGGGTCGACGGGCTCTACTTCACCTCGCCCGAGAGCTCGACCCTGTTCGGCACGCCCCTGTGGGACCGCATGCCCGAGCAGCAGCGCATCGACCTCACGCGCCACGAGTTCGCCAGCGTGGCCTCGGCCGGGATCTTCTTCGAGGCGATCCTCAGCCGACTCCTGCTGCGCTCGATCCAGTGGACCGACGACGCCCGCACCGGCCACTCGCGCTACGCGATGACCGAGGTCGGCGACGAGATGCGCCACAACGTCATGTTCTCGCGCCTCGTCGAGTACCTCGACGCCCCGTACTACCGCCCCGAACCGCACGTCCTCCGGCTCGGTGAGCTGTTCACGGTCGTGCTGGCCGACGAGGCGACCGGCTTCGCGGGCACCCTCTACGTCGAGGAGATCCTGGACCAACTCCAGCGCCGCGCGATGAACGACGAGCGCGTCCAGCCGGTGTGCCGCCGGGTCAACGAGATCCACGTGGTCGAGGAGGCGCGGCACATGAGCTACGCCCGCGAGGAGATGGCGCGCCAGTGGCGTGACGTGCCGCGGACGCGACGTCACCTCGACCGGCTGCTCGTCGGCCTCGTCGCGATGATCTCGACGGACATGCTCGTGAAGCCGGCGGTGTACGCCAACGTCGGGCTCGACGTCGGGGAGGCGGTGGCGGCACGCAACGCCAACGACCACTGGCGCGAGACCCGGCACGAGCTGTCGCGCAGCCTCTACCGGACCTTCGACGAGCTCGGCATGACGTCAGTCGCCAGCCGGGCCCTCTGGCGCGTCGCCCACCTCGGCTGAGCTGGCAGCACCAGAGGTCTGGGCGATCCGCTCGAGCTCCTCGCCGAACTCGGCCAGCGTGTTGTCGATGGACACGCGCATGGCTCGGGCGAGGAAGGGCCGGGCGATCTCCATCGCCACGGGGCGCAACCGTTCGAGCGTCGCGAGCGTGGTGCTGAAGCGCTCGCGCGTGTCGTCGGCGTCGGTGTCCTCGAGCAGTTGCGGCAGGGCGTACTCGCCGACGATGCGCAGGAACCGGTCGGTCATGTCCTGCACGTCGACCTGCAGCGCCTCGACGAGGTCGAGCAGCGCCTTCATCGGCACGCCCAGGGTCGTCAGCTCGCGCCCCGCGTCGAACAGCATCGGACTGGGGACGAGGATGCGGCCGTCGTCGGCCAGCTCGATCACGCCGAGCGCGGCCGCCCGCTGGATCTGGTCGGGCTGGGTCTTGGCGTCCGGGAAGGTCTCGAGGAGGTCGGCCATGTCGTGGACCTCGGGCTCCTCGTCCGAGAACGGGGCGGCGACGAGGTGGTGGAAGCCGATGAGATGGCCCATGTCGCCGCCGCGCGACCAGATCTCGATGACCTGCCGGATGGCCTCCAGCGAGAAGCCGCGTTCCTGCAGTTCGTTGATGAGCTCGAGGCGGCGGACGTGGTCCTCGCCGTAGAACCCGGTGCGCCCGTCGAGGTCCGGCGGCGGGAGCAGCCCCTTGGCCTGGTACGCGCGGATGTTCCGGGACGTCGTCCCGGTCTGCATGGCGAGTTCGTCGATACGCAGGCGCATGGATCCGAGCCTAGACGGGGCAGCACACCGCCCCGGGCCTAGCCTGTCGGCTCTTCCCCCCAGCGGCATCGCACCGGAGGCCGACCGTGACCGACACGATCTACTCGACCGACGCCTACGCCCGCGAGATGGCGGCCACCGTGGTCGACGTCGACCCCGACGACGGGCGCGTCCTCCTCGATCGGACGGTGTTCTACCCGGGCGGCGGTGGGCAGCCCCACGACCTCGGGGCGCTCTGGATCGGCGACGACCGCCTGACGGTGGCGAGGGTCGCGGCCGACGGCCGGGGCGTGTGGCACTGGGTCGACGACGACAGCGGCGACGCCCTGCCGGCGACCGGGCAGGACCTGCGCGGCGAGATCGACTGGGACCGGCGCTACCGCCTGATGCAGACCCACACCGCGATGCACGCCCTGTGCGGGGTGGTGTGGGAGCGCTTCCAGGCCCCGGTGACGGGCGGGAACATGGAGCCGGGGACGGGGCGGCTGGACTTCGAGATCCCCGACTGGGACACCGACCGCGACCGCGACGCCATCGAGGACGAACTCAACGCCCAGCTGGCGGTGGGGCGCGAGGTGACCGTCGACGTCCTCCCCCGCGAGGAGGCCGACCAGGACCCCAGCCTCATCCGCACGAAGGTGTCGCTGCTGCCGGCCTCGTTGCGTGAGGTCCGCGTCATCGACATCGTCGGACTCGACCGCCAGGCCGACGGCGGCACGCACGTGCGCGACACCGCCGAGGTGGGGCGGGTCCGCATCGCGAAGATCGACAACAAGGGCAAGGGCTTCCGCCGCATCCGCATCGCCCTCGACTGACCCCCGTGCCTCCGAACCGTTGGGTGCAGAAACCGACCGCAACGGTCAACGAATGCACCCAAGTGCCCCGCGTGCTGGGCTCAGTCCTCGTCGAGGAGGTGGGCGGGGACCTCGGGGCCGTCGGACTGCAGGCTCGTCAACGGGACGAGGTCCGAGCCGTCGTCCTTGCACACGGTGTGCCACGGCGGGTGCTCGCGGCGACAGGTCGGACACACCTTGCGTTCGGTGTCGAGGGAGAACCCGCCGGGGTCCTTCTCCTCGTCGCCGCCACCCTTCTTCGCGAGCAGTCCCATCCGGTCACCTCAGGCGAGTCGTCGCAGGCGTCGTGTGGAGTCGTCCACCGAGGCGGGCGCGCGTTCCTCGACCCACTGCACGCCACTGTCAGGGCAGGCGTAGGTCGTCACACGCCCCGCACCCTCACGGACGACGTCGAGGTGCTGGCGCGCGTAGTCGACCGCGATCGCACCGGTCATCACGTTGAGGACCTCGCAGCGGCACGGGATCACGGGTTCGTCCTCGGTCATCATGCCCCCAACGTACGGCCCGGACGCCTCGTCGTGCACGTCAGGCCGTACGGAACCGCCGTGACGCGCCCAGGGCGACCGCGGTGAGGATCGCGAACAGGGCCGCACCGCGCCCACCACCGGTCGCCGGCAGGGGCGCGCCGTCCGGGGCGTCGTCGGTGCGTGGCAGCGAGGTCGGCTCCGGTTCCGGCTCGGGTTCCGGCTCGGGGGCCGGTTCGGCGCCGGGCAGGGTCCCCTCCACCTGGGCCGGGTTGGACCAGTCGAGGTGGTTCTGGAGCAGCGTGTAGCCGGTGTAGGTCACGGCGTAGTTCTGCAGGCCGAACGGGTGGTAGTGGTCCTCGGTCGGGTCGGGCAGCAGCGCCCCGAGGATCCCGATCCGCCCCTCGCCCACGGTGATCTCGCCGTGCACGGCGTGGTCGCTGGAGTGGGTCCCCGCGGTGACGCCGCCGGCGGCCTCCCACGCGGCCTGGTCGACCTCCCAGTTCGGGGCGACGTTGCCGTCGCCGCCCGTGGCGTCGCCACCGATCGGGATGCCACCGACGCCGCCGCCGAAGCGCATGCCGATCGGCACGGTGTCGAAGGTCTGGCTCGCCACGCCACGCAGGCCGGCGTTGAGCGGGTGGTCGCGGTCGGTGAACGCCTCGACGGAGCCGACGTAGGAGTTCGTCACCTGCACGTCGTCGGGGTCGATGCCCTCCACGAGGTCCGGCAGGATCTCCAGGGCGGCGTCGGTCAGGACCAGGTTGCCGCCCTCCGTGACCCACGTCCGCAGCGCCTCGACCCAGGTCTCACGGTCGCCCAGCTCGCCGGGGATCGGCTCCGGGAGGGCGTCGTTCGCGATCACCAGCGAGTCGAACAGGTGCAGGTCCACCGTGCCGTCGAGCACCTCGCCGACGCGGACCGGCCGCACGGGGTGGTCGGCGTCCTCGGCGAGGTCGACGAAGAACTGCATGCGCGACACGTCGTAGGGCGCCTGGCCGAAGCCGCCCGGGTCGCCGAGGTCGTTGCCGACCCCGTTCTCGTCGTCGAGGCGGATCCGTTCGGGGTCGAACAGGTAGCCGACCTCGCCGGGCAGTTCGTAGGTGAACTCGACGGGGTCGATCGCCTGGCGGAACATCGTGTAGTTGATGGCGCGGACCGAGTCCGTCCAGATCTGGTTCAGCGGCGCGAAGTAGGTGAACTGGCTGGCGCCCTGCTGGTTGGCGTAGCTCAACTCGGTCGCGAACCCGGTGCCCTCGATCTCACCCGGCGTGTTGTAGTAGTCGATCCCCGAGCCGCTGGCCGAGTAGCCGAGGATGTCGTAGAGCGTCCCCCAGTGGTAGGCACCGGCGTACTCGCCCACGATCTGCTCGACGTCGTAGAACGCGGCAGTGGACAGGTACTCGCCCATGGCCGACGAGATGCCGTCCGCGAAGCGGGCCAGCGTCTCGGACTTCTGGTAGTCGAACTGGCCGACGATCTGCAGGCCGGCGGCGAGGTAGCCGTCCGCGAGTTGGCCGTGGTTGTCGGTGCCGAGGTACCAGTCGCCGGCGTGCTCGCGCATCAGGTCGGCGACGGCGTGACCCTCGGACTGGAAGTACTCGGGGTTGTCGTAGGCGAACCAACCCTGCACGGGGAAGTTGCGGTTGAGGTCGAAGCCGTTGGCGTTGGCGCGCGTGTACGCGACGCCGGCACCCTCGTTCGTGTGCGGCTCACCGTTGACCCAGCCGTCCGGGTTCGAGAACACCCAGTGGATGACGAACTCGTCGAGGACCTGCTGGACCATCTCGTCGCTGCCGTTGAGGTCCGGGTCGGCCATCTCCTCGATCATGCGGACGGCGCCCTCGCGCGCTCCGAACTCGTTGCCGTGGATGGACGACATGACGAAGAGGTGGCGCTTGTCGGCCGTGACGGTCTCGTCGGTCATGAGGACGTCGTAGATCGCGTGGCCGCCCTCGGAGGTGCCCAGCGACGTCGTCTCGATCACGTCGGGGAAGGCGGCCTCGAGGGTCGCGATCCCGCACTCGAACTCGGCGAACGACACGTAGGACACCGACAGGAGGGGTTCGGGGAACACCTTGCCGTCCGGCGTCGGGGTGGCGTCACAGCCAACCGGGGATGCCACCGCCAGTGGTGGGGCGACGAGCACCGCCACGACGAGGGCAGCCTGGACGTGCAGGGAGAGACGGGAGAGTGACAACTCGGCATCCGAGGAGCGTGGCGGCTCCTGGAGATTCGCCGACTGGTCCGATCAGTCCTGCCGGATGACCCGTCGGGCCCACACGGAGGGAGCGCCCTGCGACCGTCGCCGTGCGGATGATGCTCAGACGGCGTTGATCCGCAGTTCGTGCTGGGCGGCATGGTGCACCGCCTCGACGGACCACGGGATCGGGATCCCGCCGCCGGCGAGGAACACCGCCAACTGGTCGTCGTAGTGCGGCGACGCGGGATCGCCGGACTGGCCGCCGGGCAGGACCCAGCGTGAGGACTCGAGGTCCCCGAGGTCGACGGCCATGCGCATGCTGACGATGCCGAGGGCGTCACCGAGGGGGTCCGTCGGCGTCGGGGAGGCCTGCGGGATCGTGTGGGCGTCCCCACCCAGGGGGTAGGGGCCGCGGTCGAACACGACGCCGAGCACGGCGGCCGCCGAGGACACGGGGTGGTGCAGGCGCAGGGGTCGGACGCGCCCCCACGCCCAGTCGTCCTCGCGGTCGCCGTGCTCACGCAGTTCGCGGACCGCGGCCGTCAGGGCATCCTCGATTGCGCGGTCCGGGTCGAAGCCGTCGGCCGCCGACCCCAGGGTTGACGTCGGGTCCTCGAGGGTGGCCAGGGTGTGGGCCACGCCCCGGATGCCGCCGATGGCCTCCTCGACGAGGCCCGGGACCGGGGTCTGGCCGAGCAGGGCCTCCGCCGCGTGCGGGACGGCCACGCCCAGGATCGCGCGGCGCAGCCACGCCATCGCCAGCTCGTACACCGCCGCTGCCGGCGAGTCGGCGCGCACGTCGCCGTCCCACGACGACAGCAGGCTCCAGCCCACGGCCGCATCGGCGTCGGCGGGGCGGTCGCGGTCGACGAACAGCGGACGGGCGCGCCGCCATGGCACCGAGCGGGTGTCCTGCTGCGCCTGCAGCGTCGCGGGGACGGTCCAGTCGACAGCCTCGTCGAGCACCTCGTGGATGGCTGCCACGCGGTAGCCCTCGAGGTGGTCGACCCCGAGGAAGGGTCCGTCGGCATGGGGCAGCGGGACGTTGTTCGCGGTGGCGACGCGACCTGACGGCGGGTCGACCAGGCGCGGCATGTCCTCGTACGGGACGCGCCCGTCCCACCCCACGGCGGGGTCCCATCCGGGCAGGGGGATGCTGCCGTCGCCCGAGCGGCGCACCGGCAGCGCCCCGGCCAGCTGCCAGGCGATGTGGCCGTCGCGGTCACCCCAGACCACGTTGACCGACATGGCGGGCCAGTCGGCGAAGGCCGCGTGGAAGTCGTCGACGCTCGTCGCGGTCGGCAGGGCGAGGTAACCCGCGATCGGGGCGGGATCGAGGAACGTGCCGGCCATCGACACCGCGTGCGGGGCGCCGTCGAGCGCCGGGCCGACGATGGGTCCCCGCGGCGTGACGACGACGTCCTCGACGATGGGGTCGCCACCGGCGACGGCGATCACCTCGCGGCGGGTCTCGGCGTCGATCCAGCCGTCGCCGTCGCGGACCTGCCACCCCCCGTCGTCGGTCTGGCGCAGCTGTTCGAGGAAGAGGTCCGTCTCGTCGCAGTGCCCGGCGGTGGTCCCCCATGCCCCGATGCCGTTGTGGCCCGCGGCGATGCCGGGGGTGCCGGGCAGGGCCGCACCGGCGACGGCGAACTCGGGGCAGGTGAGGTGGGCGAGGTACCAGAAGGCCGGGAGCATGGGCGGCAGGTGCGGGTCGTTGGCGACGATGGGGCGTCCCGAACGCGTGCGCGACCCGGCGATGGCCCAGTTGTTGGAGGCGCCGCCCATCGGGATCCACTCGGCCAGCGACTCGAGGTCGTGCGCGAGGTGGGCGAGGACGTCCCCTTCCGGTTCGCCCGTCGTCGTCGGCAGGTGCGCGGCGGTGTGGACGTCGAGCCGGCGGAGCCCGTCCGGTCCGTCGGCCGCCAGGACCGCGAGGCGGGCGAGTTCGTCCTGCCAGTTGGACGCGAGCATGAATGCGAACAGGCGCATGATCCCGGCGACGTCGGCGGCGGTCAGGGGCGCAGGCTTCACGCGCAGCAGCGTGAACTCCACCGGGACGCGCGTGGTCCCCGACGTCATGCCGGCGTTGAGGCCGCGGGTGAACGAGTCGAGGATGGTGCGGGTCGCCGCCGGCTGGTTGGCGAGTGCGGTGTTGGCGCTGCGCGTCAGCCCGAGGCGCCGCATCAGTCGGTCGACCGGGACGCCGTCCTCGCCGGTCAGTGCCGCGAGGCGCCCGCCGGCGACCGCTGCGTAGACCGACACCTGGAAGCCGCGGTCCTGGCCCTGTACGAACCCGAGCCCGAACCACGCGTCCGCGGCGGTCGTGGCCTCGACGTGGGGGACGTGCCAGCGGTCGCGGCGGACCACGATCGGGCCGTCGGTCCCCGGCACCCGCAGGTCGCCGTCGACGACGGGTGGCCGCGGTCGCAGGACCGTTCGGAAGGCGGCGCGGGCGGCACGTGTGCCGGCACGCCCGAAGAGGTCACGAACCACGATGTCATTCCGGTCAGGAGGGAGACGCCGACAAGCCTACGAGCGGACGGGGTGCGGCGACGTGTCGCCACCGGCCGCCGGTAGCCTGCCCGACGTCTCGTTGGACGGTCACGCCCTCCCCCCACGCTCATTCCCACGCTCACTCCCACGACATGGTGTGCACATGGTCGATCCCGCTCGCTGGTTCCGCATGGTGAACGGTGTCCAGGAGGGCCCGACGGACCTCGACGCCATGCGGGCGATGGTCCTCGACGGGACGGTGCGTCCGGACACCTACGTGTGGGCCGACGGGATGCCCGAGTGGATGGCCGCCGCCCACGTGCCGGCACTGGTCCCCCCGGTGGACGTCGCGCCGCCGGGTTGGCCCGAGCGGCCGCTGCCGCTCCCGCGCGGCTGAGGCCACCGCGGTCCCGTCGAGTGACGGTGGCGCAACGCTAGGTTCACCCGTGACGACACGGGGAGATGCACATGCGCGTGGTCGCGATCCGCGAGGGTTCCCGGTGGCTGGGTGGTGCCGGCGGCCGGATGGGGGCAGGACTGGCGGCGACGCTGGTCCTCGTGCCACTGGTGGTCGCCTCGCCCACCGTGGCCTCGGCTGCCGAGGGTGACCCGGACCGGACGTTCGTGGTCGACCGGGCGGCGAACTCCGGGGACTCCGAGCTCTGGGAGGAGGACACCCAGGACGCGGCCCCGGGCGACGGCGTGTGTGCCGACGCGGACGGGATGTGCTCGCTGCGGGCGGCCGTCATGGAGGCCAACGCCCTCGGCGGCCACACCGTCGTCCGCTTCGACGAGTCCCTCGAGGACGAGGACGGCCAGATCCTCGTTCCCCTGGTCACCAGCGGCATCTTCGACGACACCGGCGCCACGGGCGACCTCGACGTGGCGCCCGACGTCACGCTGGAGGTCATCGGCGACGAGGACCCACCGAACGAGGTCCCGCTGATCGGGAACCCGGTCCGGCTGATCATGGCCTCGGTGACCACCGACGCCATCGGATCGGACCATCACGACCGCGCCTTCCACGTGCTGCCTGATGGGGAACTCCACGTCCGGGACGTGGTCATGCTCGGCTTCCGCGCCCTGACCGACGGGGCGACCGTGGCGCGGGCGCTGGGCGGGGCCGTGCTCGTGGACAACGGCACCTTCACGGCAGAACGCGTGGCCATCTTCCAGACACAGGCCTTCGCCGGACCCGTGGACTTCATGGACCCGTCGACGACGGGCGAGGCCCGCGGTGGCGCGATCTTCGCCGACGGGGGCGACGTGACGCTCGTTGACTCCAACCTCACCGGCACGGTGGCAGTGGCCGCGGACGCGGCCGACATCGCCGGGTCCCCGACGGACGGCGGCAGTGCCTACGGCGGTGCCGTCGCGGCCACCGGTGGGGCCACGGTCACCCTCGAGCGGGTCATCGTCGAGGGGGCCTCCGCGCGTGGAGGCCGCGGACTGGACAGCCCGTCGGCGGGGGCCACGGGCGGGGTCGGCGGGGCAGCCTTCGGTGGTGCCGCGCACGCGGACGACGGGGCCCTGCTGGACATGACCGACGTGTCCGTCCGGGGTGGCGTCGCACGCGGTGGCTGGGGCGGGGACGGACACGGCTCGTCCCCGACGCCCACCGACGGCGGCCGGGGCGGCGAGGCGTACGCCGGCGGCATCGTCGCCGTGGGCGCGGGCATGCACCTCGACCGCGTCAGCTTCACGCCATCCGAGTTCGGGATCTCCACCACACAGGTCGCGGCCCTCGGTGGGCGTGGCGGGATCGGTGGCTTCGGCAGCGGCGTCGACGGTGCCGACGGCGGGGACGGCGGAGCTGCCTTCGGGGGCGCGCTGTCCTGGGACGGGACGTCCGGTCCGATCACGCTCCAGAACGTCACGATCAGTGGCGCGGAGGCGACCGGTGGGGAGGGCCGTCCCTCGCACGGGTCGTCGGGCGGGTCGCCGGGTGCCACGGGCAGCGACGGCCCGGGCTGGGGCGCCGGGATGATCATGGGCGCGGAGGCGACGGTCACGAGCACGACCGTCGCCGACACGGTCACGACCGGCGTGCCGGCGCTCGGCGGTGTGGTCGCCTTCCTGGGCGGTTCGTCCACGACGGTCCGTGGCAGCCTCTTCGCCGACAACCTGCCGACCGACTGCAACGGCGCGTTCTCCACCGGGGGCGGCAACGTCGACACGGACGGGTCGTGCTCGTCGTTCTCGGGCGACGACGTCTCGAGCGGCACCGCCGCGTTGGCCCCGCTGACGAACTCCGGCGGGTTCGTGCGCGTGCGCCCACTGTCGTCCAGCAGCGATGCCGTCGATGCGGCCACCGCCTGCCTCGGCGCCAACGGAGGCGCCCTCGTGACCGACGCCCGCGGCGCCCCGCGCCCCGGCGGC
>JBFJMP010000024.1:0-12601 GCA_041633895.1 Nitriliruptoraceae bacterium | reverse complement strand
CGTCGACGTGCGCGACATCGGCTTCGACGACGGCCTGTCGTTCTGCATGAACCTGCCGGAACGCGTGGGCGTCGTCGCCATCCCGGTCGTCGCGTTCCACGACGACGTCGAGGCCGGACGGCCCTTCGTGCGGTTCGCGTACTGCCGGTCCGAGGCGACCCTGGACGAGGGCATCCGCCGCCTGGCCAACCTGCGGGCCTGAGCCGCGGGGAGTGGTGACGGAGACCGCGGCAACGACACCCACGACCACGTTCACCAGTCAGCATAATCAGAGTTATCAGGAATACGAACAGGGATGTGGGGCACGGAAGGGGTTGGAGCCCCTCTCGGCCTGCAGATGCCCCGCTCGGCCCCGTTTCGCGGGTTCTGGGGCCGACTGCGAGCGCTCAGGCGTTCTGGTTGCGCCCCGCCGCGTTCGCCAGCCCGTCGGCGTACTCGTTCCACCGGTGGCCGACGTGCGCCTTGATCCAGCGGATCGTGATCTCGGGTCGGCTCTGGGCCAGTTCGAACAGCTCCTTGACCAGGTCCAGGTTCTCGACGGGTCCGGTCTTGCGCTTCCAGCCGCGACGCTGCCAGCCGGCCGCCCACTCGTTGACGGTGCGCACCGACAGGTTCGAGTCCGACCAGACGGTGGCGCTGGTGCCGTCCGGCACGAGCTTGATGCCCTCGATCAGCGCACGCAGCTCCATCCGGTTGTTCGTGGTGTCCGGATCGGCGCCGCTGGCCTCGCTGACGACCGCATCGTCGACGACGTAGACCGCCCCCCAACCCCCGGGGCCGGGGTTCGGGGAGGCGGATCCGTCCGTGAACACGCCGTCGGTGGGGGAATCGGCCGGGGCGCTGCCCAGCGTCGGCTGGGAGGCACTCCCCCGGGCCCCGCGACGCCCCCCGCGGTAGCAGTCCTTGCACTCCTTGGGCTGCCACCCGGGGAAGCGCTCCCCCAGCGACGGATCAGGCGTGAAGGAGGTCCCGCAGGACCGGCACGTCGCGGTCATCGAGGGGCATCGCTCGGTTCGACGGCCGGCTCGTCGTCGCCGTCACCGGGCGCGTCACCGTCCATCGCGACGGTGTCGAGCACGGACGCCTTCTGCATGGACGCGAAGATCCCGATCCCGAGGATGACGGCGATCAGCACCAGCGGCTGCCAGGCAGGCACGTGGATGTCGAAGGCCTCCTCGGCGATGAGCTTGATGCCCACCATCACGAGGATCATGGCGATGGCCGGGCCGAGGTAGACGAACCGGCGCACGGCGGATGCCAGCAGGAAGAACAGCGCACGCAGCCCCAGCAGGGCGAAGGCGTTGGACGTGAAGACCAGGAAGGGGTCGCCCGTCACGCCGAAGATGGCCGGGATCGAGTCCACGGCGAAGATGACGTCGGTGGTCTCGACCACGACGAGCACGGCGAACAGCGGCGTGAAGACGCGCTTGCCGTTCTCCTTGAACGTCAGGCTCTGGCCGTGGTAGTCGTTCGTGATCGGGACGATCTTGCGAACGATCTTGAGGACCGGGTTGTTCTCGGGGTGGACGTCGACCTCGGACTCGCGGGCGATCCGCAGGCCGGTGAAGATCAGGAAGCCACCGAAGATGAACGCCACCCACGAGAACTTCGCGAGCAGCACGGCGCCGAGCGCGATGAAGATGCCGCGGAAGACCAGTGCCCCGAGGATCCCCCAGAACAGGACCCGGTGCTGGTACTCGTCGGGGACCTTGAAGTAGCTGAAGATCAGGACGAACACGAAGAGGTTGTCGACCGAGAGCGACTTCTCGATCAGGTACCCGGACAGGTACTCCCCCGCGGCCGTCCCACCGTCCGGGTAGAACGCCCAGATGACGACGGCAAAGGCCAGGCCGAGGCCGATCCAGATGGCCGACCACTTCGCGGCCTCGCGCGCGGACACCACATGGGCGTCGCGATGGACGACCAGCAGGTCGACCAGCAGGAAGCCGACGATCACGGCGATCGTGATCAGCCACCACTGGATGCCGATGTCCGCGCCACCGAACTGCACGGCTGCGGACTCGGCGGCAAGCGTCACCGACGACGGGAGAGCGAACACGGTGGTCCCTAGAGGCGGCGCTCGGGCCCGGTCAGTTGCGCCCCGAACACCTCGCGCGTGTACCGACCGGGCTGACCCCGATCGAGGAGAAACTCCGCCGGTTCGCCGTCGAGGTCGAATCCGACGATCATCCCGCAGCCGTCACAGCGGTACTTGCCCATCCCCTGGAGGGAGATGAGCAGGTGCTGTTGGCCGTAGCACCGCGTGCAGTCACGCAGTTCGGGCAGGTCCTCCGTGACGGAGGGCGTGGGCGTCGATGTGGTGTCCATGCCCCTACGGTACCGGGCCACCTCGGCGTTCTCCTCCTAGGCACCACCGTCATTCGGAGGGGTGCGCCTCGGAGGTCACCAACGCGACCGCTCCGGCGTCCGTGCGCACGAGGTGGATCCGGTGGCCGTGCGGTCCTGTCGGTGGGTTGCCCATGGCCCGCAGCAGGTCGGCCGGCCGCGTGTCGACGCCGTGCGTGAGCACCTCCAGCTCGGCGACGTCGAGGGCGCGCAGTGCCCGTCGGAGCGGGCGGGCACCGGTTGGGGCCACCGCGACGACGACCTCGGACCGCAGCCACGGCGAGCGTGAGGGCGGCTCCGCGGCGAGGAAGATCGCGCGCCGTCGCGACAACCGGTCGAGGTCGAGTTCGGCCGCCATCGCCTCGTGGAGGCGGGCGCGGACGAGTGCGGGCGCCGGCAGGACGAGCACGTCGCCGATCGCCGCACCACGCACGCGCCCCGCGAGTTCGCCTGTCGGGGTGCCGTGGAGGTGCACCGGCGCGGCGTCTTCGGCGAGGATCGTCGCGGAGCGCGTCGCGCGATCCTCGCGGTCCACCTCACGGAGCGCTCCGGTCCACACGACCGCCTCGACGAGGCGCGACCCCACCTGGACGAATTCGAGCTCGGCGTCGTCCGGAAGGGCCGGATCCGTGAGGTCGACCGCCGGCGACACGGCGACGCCCGCCGGGGACTCCCCGAGCAGCGAACTCAGGGCGGGCCGGGCGTTGTCCAGGCCGTGGAGGCGTCGCGTGCCGTCGCGACGGGAGGGATCGGCCCAGCGCCACACACTGGGGCCGACGGCGGGCCGGGTCGCGTCGGCACGGACCACGGGGACGCGACCCGCCAGGTTCGCCCGGGCCAGCACGAGGCGAGTCGCGTCGACGTCGCAGCCGACCGTCGGGGCGTGTGCCGCCAGTTCGTGCGCGTCGGCCCCACACCCCACCGTCAGGTCGACGATGGCCGGGGCCTGCGCGTAGCGGCGTGCGCGCCAGCGAGCGACCAGTGGATGGCTGGCCTGCTCCAGGCCGGAACGCGTCCAGAACCAGCCGTCGGGGTGCCCGGCGGCCACGGCTCGCGCCTGCAGGACCGCGGTCGTGTGGACGGCCCCGGCCGCAGCCGCGTCGAGGGCCAGGTCCCGACGCAGTCGCTCGGCGACCTGCAGGTCGTCGGCGCCGTCGGCTCCCCACTGCCGGGCCGCCGACACGGCGTGACGCCCCTCGACGCCGACCAACCAGGTGGCCGTGTCGAGGTCCGGGCCCTCCGCATCCACCTGCGTGCCATCCTCGGATCAGGACCGCGGGCGCGCGGTGCCGGATGGTGGACGGTAGTGGCGGCGGGCGCGTTCACGTTCCGGCCCCTGTGGGCCGTACCCTCGGCTGCATGGACATCATCGACCTCGCAGACGACGCCGACCCTCGCGACGCGACCACGCTGATCGCGTCGCTCGACGGGTGGACGGACTCGGGACGGGGCGGCACCGCCGCCGCCGAGTTCCTCCGGCACCACTACCCCACCGAGCACCTCGGCGGCGTGGACGCCGACGGCATGTTCGACTTCCGCGATCGACGTCCGCTGTTGCCGATCAACCGCGGCGTGCTGGGCAGCCCCGAGTGGCCGTCGCTCGAGCTCTACCGGATCGACCTGCCGACCCGTTCGGTCGTCCTGCTCACGGGCGCCGAACCCGACTTCCGGTGGCCGTCGCTGCTCGACGACCTCGTCGAGTTGACGGACGACTGGGGCATGACCGGCTACATCGGCCTCGGCGCGGTCCCGGGACCGGTCCCCCACACCCGGCCGGTCCGCATCCTGACGACGTCCACGGACGAAGGGCTGCTCGATCGCTACGGCCACGCGCACGAGCAGGTCGTCGTGCCCGCGTCGTGCCAGGTGATGATCGAGTCCGCCATGGGCGAGGCCGGCCGCCACACGCTCGGCCTGTGGGCCCGGGTCCCCCACTACGTCGCCGGTGACTACCCCGCCGCATCGTCGGCACTGCTGACGCGGCTCGGTGAGTACCTCGGGGTCACGTTCGACACCTCCAGCTTCGACGCCGACGCGCTCACGCACGTCGAACGCCTCGCCGAGGCCGCGGACGGGTCGCCCGAGGTCGAGTCGCACATCGCCGCGCTCGAAGGCGCCTACGACGCCGAGGACGACGGCGCGTCGGACCCGGTGCCGTTCCGCCTCGACGAGGGCGAGATCCCGTCGGGCGACGAGATCGCCGAGGAGTTCGAACGCTTCCTCCGCGACCGTCCGTCGGACTGAGGCCTCAGAGCCGGAAGTCCAGATCGGCCTCGGCCGTGTCGACGTCGATCTGGGCCTTCTGCAGCTTCCCGCTGTAGTCCCAGTTCATCGACTGCCAGCGCGTCACCTGGTCCAGGACCCAGATCCCGGACTGGCGCGCCCCGTTGCCCGACTTCCCGTTCCCGCCGAACGGCAGGTGGGCCTCGGCGCCAGACGTCGAGTTGTTGATCGACACCATTCCCGCCGAGATGCGGTCGCGGTAGGCGAACACGGTCTGGGGGTCGTTGGTGTAGATCGCCGCGGAGAGCCCGTAGCCGTGGCCGTTGGCGAGGTCGATGGCCTCGTCGAACGTGTCGAAGGACGCGACCGGCACGATCGGGCCGAACGTCTCGTTGCGGTACAGCTCGTCGTCGGCGGTGACACCGACCACGATCGAGGGGTGCTCGTAGATGCCGCGGTCCGGGTCGCCGACGAAGCCCGTGCGGGGGTTGCCGGACGTGATGCGCCCGCGACCGTCCGAGCCGAGGACGCGATGGTCGTCGGTGATGTGCTCGAGCCACGACTCGAAGCCGTCGGCGAAGCGCTGGTTGATCATCGGGCCGTAGAGCACGTCACCAAACGGGTCGCCGACCGCCGCGTTGCGCACCGCTGCGTCGAAGCGGGCGACGAAGTCGTCGTGGACGGACTCGTGGACGATGGCGACGCCGAGCGACGTGCACCGCTGGCCGGACGTGCCGAAGCCGCTGAAGAGGGAGCCCTCGACGGCGAGGTCGAGGTCCGCGTCGGGCATGACCACGAGCGGGTTCTTCCCACCGAGTTCGAGCGTCGGGTGGACGAGGTGGCGACCACACACCTCGGCGATCGAGCGACCGACGGCGGACGAGCCGGTGAAGCCGACCTTGTCGACGGTGCCGGCCTCCAGCGCGAGTTCGAGTCCGGCGAAGGTCTCCTTCCCCGCTGTCAGCACCATCTGGAAGGCGTCGGCCGGGATCCCGGCCGCGTGCACGATGCGGGTGACGGCGTCCGCGATGGCCGGCGTGTACTCCGCCGGCTTCCAGACGACCGAGTTCCCGGCCAGCAGCGCCGGGACGAAGTACCAGGACGGGACGGCGACCGGGAAGTTGCCGGCAGTGATCACGACCATGTTGCCGACGGGGCGACGGAACGTGAAGAGCTGCTTGTCGTGCATCTCGCTGGGCACCGTCTGGCCGTACAGGCGCCGCCCCTCCGAGGCGAAGAACAGGCAGGTGTCGATGGCCTCCTGGACCTCACCGCGCGACTCGGCGATCGGCTTGCCGATCTCGCGGGTGACGAGCTGCGACAGGGCTTCCTTGTTGGCCCGGAAGACCTCCCCCAGCGCGTGGATCGCCTCGCCCCGCACCGGCGCCGGGACGTTGGCCCAGTCACGCTGGGCGTGCGCGGCCCGATGGGTGGCCTCGACGAGCGCGTTGGCGTCGGCGAGGTGCGCCGTCGCCACGATGTCCTGGTCGTCGGACGGGCTCGGCACGGTGAGCTCGCCGGCGCCTCCCTCGTCCCAGGGGCGGCCGGAGATGCGGGACCAGATGTCGGTCACGGGAAGTCCTCAGTCAGTCGGTGGGGTCAGTCGGTGGCGACGACGGCGCGCTCGAGGGCGTCGACGGCGCGATCAAGTTCGTCCTGCGTGGTCGTCAGCGTCGGGCGGAAGCGCAGGGACTGCGGACCGCAGCCCAGCAGGATCACGCGTTCGACGCCCAGCATGTGGTCGGCGACAGCGTTGCGACGGGCCCCCGAGGGCAGGTCGACCGCACACATGAGGCCGCGGCCACGCGCGTTGCTGACGGCGTCGTGGCGCTCGGCGAGGTCGACGAGGCGGTCCTGCAGGTGGGCACCCAGCTTCTTGGCGTTGTCGACGAGGCCGTCCCGCTCGATCGTCTCCAGCACGATCCGTGCGCGCACCATGTCGACCAGCGAGCCGCCGAAGGTGGAGTTGATGCGGCTGGGCACGTTCCAGACGTGGTCCTCGATCTCGTCCAGACGGCGACCACCCATCATCCCGCAGACGTGGGTCTTCTTGCCGTACGCGACCAGGTCGGGTTCGAGGCCGAGTTGCTCGTGCGCCCACGGCGTGCCCGTGAGGCCGACGCCGGTCTGCACCTCGTCGAGGACGAACAGCGCATCGAACTCGTGGCACAGGGCCTGCATGCCCTGGAGGAACGCCGCCGACAGGTGGCGGTCACCACCCTCGGCCTGGATCGGCTCGGCGATGAAGCAGGCGATGTCGTGCGGGTCGGCTTCGAACGCGGCCCGCGCCGCTGCGAGTGCGGCGTCGTCGTCCGCGGCGTTGTCGGCCTTGTTGGCGTCGAGCGGGAAGCGTTGCCCCGGCGACGGGATGCGCGGCCAGTCGAACTGCGGGAAGCGGGCCGTCTTGTTCGGGTCGGTGTTGGTGAGGCTCAGCGTGTATCCGGTGCGGCCGTGGAACGCGTGGCGCAGGTGCATCACCTTGGCGCCGAGGGCGGGGTCGCGACCAGCGGCCTCGTTGCGCCGACTCTTCCAGTCGAAGGCGGCCTTGAGGCAGTTCTCCACGCCCAGGGCACCGCCCTCGATCATGAACAGGTGCGGTAGGTCCTGCACGCCGAGGACGCGTTCGAACGCCGCGACGAACGCGGCTTGCGGCTCGGAGTAGACGTCCGAGTTCGACGGCTTGTTGCGAGCGGCATCGAACAGCGCCTCGCGGGCCTCGTCCGTCGTGAGGTTGGGGTGGTTCATGCCCAGTGCGTTGGACGCGAAGAAGCTGAACATGTCCAGGTAGGTCGTGCCGTCGCGGGCATCGACGATGTCGGAGCCGCGGCTGCGATCGAGGTCCAGGACGAGGTCGAACCCGTCCACGAGCACGTGGCGGCGAAGCGTCGGCAGGACGTCAGATGGCTCCATGGATGCTCCGTCTCCCGGTCGGTGTGAACCGCTTCCACGCTATCGACCGGGCATGCGTCAGCGCTCGGACGTGGGCGCTCAACGCGCCCCGTCACGGCTAGCCTCGTCACCCCTGCGACCACGGACACCGTTCATGCGCATCGCCGTGACTGGCTCGATCGCCACCGACTACCTGATGACGTTCCCGGGCAGCTTCTCGGAGCAGCTGGTGGCGGACCAGCTCGACCGGGTGTCCCTCAGCTTCCTCGTCGACAAGCTCGAGGTGCGCCGCGGCGGTGTCGCCGCCAACATCGCGTTCGGCCTCGGCCAGCTCGGGCAACGCGCGCTGCTCGTCGGGGCGGTCGGTGAGGACTTCAACGCCGACTACCGCCCGTGGCTCGATCGCCACGGCGTGGACACCTCACACGTCCATGTCTCGGAGCTGAAGCACACGGCGCGCTTCCTGTGCACCACGGACACGAGCCAGAACCAGTTGGCGTCGTTCTACGCCGGGGCGATGGAGGAGTCACGCTTCATCGAGTTGGGCCCGATCCACGAGCGGCAGGGCGGCCTCGACCTGGTGGTGGTGTCCCCCAACGACCCCGAGGCCATGCTGCGCCACACCGAGGAGGCCCGCTCGCTCGGCGTGCCGTTCCTCGCGGACCCCGGTCAGCAGCTCGCCCGGATGGACGGGCCGGAGATCCGTGGACTGGTCGAGGGCGCGGCCTACCTCGTCACCAACGACTACGAGAAGACCCTGCTCGAGAACAAGACCGGATGGTCCAGCGACGACGTGCTCAGCCGCGTCGGACTGCGCATCACGACGCAGGGGCCCAAGGGCTGCGTCATCGAGTCGACGGAGTTCGAACCGCTGTCGGTGCACGCCGCCCCCGAGCGTCGCCGCGAGGACCCGACGGGCGTCGGCGACGCGTTCCGTGCCGGCTTCCTCTGCGGTCTGGCGTGGGGGGTGGACCTGGAACGGTCCGCACAGGTCGGGTCGTTGCTCGCGACCTACGTGCTGGAGCACATCGGCACGCAGGAGTACCGGCTCAACCGCACGGAGTTCCGCGACCGCTTCGCCACCTGCTTCGGTGACGACGCGGCCGCGGAGATCGCCGGCCACATCTGAGGGTCAGGCCAGTGTCGCGACCACTCGGTCTGCCTCGCTCCGCGAGGACGTGGTCAGCCCAACTCCGCGACCACGTGGTCAGCCCAACTCCGCGACCACGTGGTCGACGCACGCGGTGTAGGCGCGGATGTCGTCGGCCGTGACCGCAGGGAACATGCCGATCCGCAGCTGGTTGCGGCCGAGCTTGCGGTAGGCGTCGGTGTCGAGGACGCCGTTCGCGCGCAGCGCGACGTTGATGTCGTCGGCGCTGATCGTGTCATCGATGTCGATCGTGGCCACGACCAGGGACCGTGCCGCAGGGTCGGCCACGAAGGGGCTGGCCCAGTCGCGGGTCTCCGCCCACCCGTACATGTGATCGGCCTTCTCGCGACCGCCGGCCACCATGGCGTCGAGGCCACCCTCGGTCAACATCCAGTCGACCTGCTCGGCGGCGAGGAACACCGTCGACAGCGCCGGCGTGTTGTAGGTCTGCTGCTTCCGGGAGTTGTCCAGGGCGGTCTGCAGCGACAGGTACGCCGGGATGTAGCGGTCGGACGCGGCGATCTGCTCGATGCGCTCGATCGCGGCCGGCGACGTCAGCACGACGGCCAGGCCGCCCTCGGCCGCGAAGCCCTTCTGGAGGCTGAAGTAGTACATGTCGCTCTCGGCGACGTCCACGGGCAGGCCCCCCGCGCCCGACGTGGCGTCGACGAGCACGAGTGCGTCACCGTCCGGGCGCGTCACGTCCATCATGACGCCGGTCGAGGTCTCGTTGTGCGTCAACGCCTGGACGTCGGCGCCCTCGACAGGGGTGACCTCGGGGCGGGTGCCGGGTGGTGACGTCACGACATCGGGGTCGCCCAGGAACGGCGCTGCCGCCGTGGCCTTGGCGAACTTCGACGAGAACTCGCCGAAGTCGTAGTGGCGGGAACGCTCGCGCACGATCCCGAACGTCGCCATCTCCCAGAAGGCCGTCGCCCCGCCCGGGGCGAGCAGCACCTCGTAGCCGTCCGGCAGGCTGAACAGGTCGGCCATGCCCTCGCGGAGGCGCTGGACCTCGGCCTTGACCGTGGGCTTGCGGTGGGACGTGCCGAGCAGGTCGGCCCCGGTCGCAGCGAGCGCCTGGAGTGCCTCGACGCGGACCTTCGACGGGCCGCACCCGAAGCGTCCGTCGGACGGCAGCAGGTCGGCGGGGATGCGGATGTCAGCCGGAGTGGCCATGGGCGAGAGCCTTGTTGCGGGAGTCGTTCGCGAGACCGTACCGCGGCCAGTGCGGACTCCTGACCCTCGTGGCATACAGTCGCTGGTCGCATCACACGAGGAACGAACGTGTCCCTGTCGCACCTGGTCCAGCAGATCGCCGAATCGCCGACCCTTGCCGTCACGGCCAAGGCCAACGCGCTCAAGGCGGCCGGTGAGTCCGTCATCGGCTTCGGCGCTGGTGAGCCCAACTTCCCGACCCCCGCGCACGTGGTCGAGGCGGCCGCGTCGGCCTGCGCCGACCCGGCCAACCACCGCTACAGCGCCGTGGCGGGTCTGCCAGCCCTGCGCGAGGCGATCGCGGCGGCGGCGGTGCGCGACTCCGGGCTGACCGTGTCCCCCGACGAGATCGTCGTCAGCAACGGGGGCAAGCACGCCCTGTTCAACATCTTCCTGTCGATCCTCGACCCGGGCGACGAGGTCCTCGTCCCCGCGCCGTACTGGGTCAGCTACCCCGAACAGATCCGGTTCGCCGGCGCCACCCCGGTCATCCTCGACACCGACACGGCGTCGGGCTTCCGGGTCGACGTGGACCAGTTGGAGGCGGCCGTCACCGATCGCACGAAGGCGCTGCTGTTCGTGTCGCCGTCCAACCCGACGGGCATGGTCTACGACGCCGAGCAGGTGTCGGCGATCGGACGGTGGGCCGCTGAGCGCGGGATCTGGGTCGTCACCGACGAGATCTACCAGCACCTGGTCTACGGCAACGCGACCTTCACGTCCATGCCCGTGGCCGTCCCCGAGATCCGCGACCGCTGCATCGTCACCAACGGGGTCGCCAAGAGCTACGCGATGACCGGGTGGCGCGTCGGTTGGACGATCGCCCCGCCGGAGGTTGCCAAGGGCATTACGCGCCTGCAGTCACACGTCACGTCCAACGTGAGCAACGTGGCGCAGCACGCCGCGATCGCCGCGCTCACCGGGCCACAGGACGAGGTCGAGATGATGCGCAAGGCGTTCGACCGCCGTCGCCGGGTCGCGATCGACGCCCTCAACGACATCGGGAGCGTGACGTGCGTCGAGCCCGAGGGCGCGTTCTACGTCTTCCCGGACTTCCGCGACGTGATCGGTCACGAGGTCGCGGGCCGCGTCATCGACTCGTCCCTCGAACTCGCCGACGTGCTCCTCGACAAGGCCCGCGTGGCACTCGTGCCGGGCGAGGCGTTCGGGGCGCCGGGCTACGCCCGGATGTCGTACGCGCTGTCCGACGACGACCTCGAAGAAGGCCTCGCCCGGATCGCCGCGCTGCTGGCCTGAGCGGGATCGCTCAGGCCTCGCTGGCGGTCCCGTCGAGCTCGAGCACCGGCCCGGTCGTGGCCTCGTCGGACCACGGGATCTCGATGCGACCGTCGGCGTCGCGTGCCTCCGCGAGGTGGTTGGACGCGCGGCGGTCCACGCCGCGACGCTCGATCTTGAGGTCGTCGAGCACCGGCGCGCCGGCCGCTTCGGCGATGTCGGTGATCTGGGTGCCGATCAGTTCCTCGTGTTCCAGCAGCCCATCGCGCAGCGCCTCGAGGATGTGACGGTTCGCATCGATCAGCGCCCGGGCACGGGCCTTCGACACGGCCAGGATGCGTTCGACCTCGGGCCGTCCCAACGGGTCCTTGAGGGTGCGGCTCACGATGTCCCCGCTGTCGAGGAGGCTGCCGTTGCCCGCGACGAGCGAGACCAGCGAGCCGCCCATGCCGGCGGCGCCGACGATGCGGCACGCGAGGTTGGTGGCGGACATGAGGTCGCCGGCAGGGCCGGTGGAGGTCTCCCCGAAGTAGAGCTCCTCGGCGACCATGCCGCCCATGGCGATGTCGATGAGGGCATGGATCTCGGACCGGCTGCGGTTGTACTGCTCGTCGAGGTCGCCGTGGGCAAGCAGGCCGAGCGAGCCGGCGCGCTTGACGATGGACAGGACCTCGAGGCGGCGCGTTCCGGTCAGGAAGGCGACGGTCGCGTGGCCGGCCTCGTGCGTCGCCACCAGGCGGCGCTCGTGCGGCGTGTAGGGAGCGGGGTTCTTGAGCCCGACCTCCTCGGTGAGCCGGGCCGACTGGACGTCCGCCCACGTCATGCCGTCACGTCCTGCGCGCAGGCCGTTGATCAGGGCCTCGTCGAGGAGGTGTTCGATCATGACCGGCGTGTAGCCGAAGGTCTGGCCCGCGAGCTGGTCCCGATACGTGTCCGCGTCGAGTTCCGGGTCATGCGCCTTGCGTGACAGGAAGTAGTCGATCAGCTGGCGACGCTCGCCCTTGGCCGGGACCTCGAACGTCAGGCGACGGGCAAAGCGGCCGGGGCGCATCAACGCCGGGTCGAGGCGGTCCGCCCGGTTGGTCGCCGCGATGAGCAGGACGTTGTTGTAGACCGACGGCCGACGCTTGAGGTGGCGGTGGCTCGGCAGGAACAGGTTCACTCGGTCGACGAAGAAGTTGACGATCCTGTCGCCTGCTGGTGGGTCGTCGAACGACTGCATCTGCACGAGCAGCTCGTTGACCACTCCCCCGGTGCTCTCGGACACGGCGTTGGCGTCGACCTGCAGGTGATCGATGGTGTGGTTCGGGTGGAAGCCGAGCACCTCGGCCGCCGGCGACGCGTTCATGCCGCCGCGCCGGGTCGCGATCGCGTCGATCTCCTCGATGAAGCCGATCGCCCCGCCCTCGACGCGGGCGGTCTTGCGAAGCTCCTTGAAGTAGCTGCGGATCTTGCGCGCCGTCGCGCCGTAGAACATCGACTGGAACGACGTGGCGGACACGAAGAGGAAGGGCACCCCAGCCTCACGGGCCATGGCCT
>JBFJMP010000023.1:0-12762 GCA_041633895.1 Nitriliruptoraceae bacterium | reverse complement strand
GGCGAGCACGACCTCGCCGAAACCGGCCGCCGCGCGGGCGGCCACGAGCGGATCCTGGGTCGCCCCGACGTGCGCGATCAGGCAGGGACGGCCACCGAGGCCGGCGACGAGGTCGTCGAGGCTGTCGGGACCCGACACCTCGGGCAGACGAGCCCGGCGCGCCTGTTCCGCGGCGGAGCGCGCAACAGCACGCCACCGCGTGCGGGCCTTGTCGGCACGCTCCGCTCGCAGGTCCGTGACGGTCCGCTCGCTGGTGAGCGCCACGACCTCGTCCACGCCGAGTTCGGTCAGCACCCGCACGACCTCGTCGTGCTTGCGGCCCTTGCCCAGCGCCTGCCACACGACCAGGCGCGGCCGGGGCGACGCATCCTCGACGGCTGGCGCCGTCGTGACCGCGACCTCACCGTCGAGGCGTGCCTCGACGCGGTGGCCGCTGCCGTCGGCGACGACGAGCGGGTCCCCGTCTCGACGGCGGAGCACCCGACCGAGGTGGTGGCGGCTGTCAGTGGACAGCGGCACGGTCGTGCCGGGCGGGGCGCCGGCGAGGTCCACGTCGTCGACGAGGACGAAGGGGGCGTTCACGGCCGGAAGGCGCGCTTGAGGCGGTCGAACACGCCGACGGCGCCCGGGGCGTCGTCGCCGCGCAGCTTCGCCAACTGGGTCAGCAGGTCGCGCTGTTCGTCGTCGAGGTCGCGGGGCACCTCGATGTGCACGCGCAGGCGGAGGTCGCCACGACCGCCGCCACCCGTCGCAGGCAACCCGGCGCGCTTGACGGTGACGACGTGGCCCGGCTGCGCCCCGGCGGGCAGGTCGACCTCGGCCTCGCCGTCCAACGTCTCGACGGTCAGGTGCGCCCCGAGGGCGGCCTGCGTGAACGGCACGGACAGGTCGCCCCAGAGGGTGCGCCCGTCACGGTCGAAGCGGGCGTGCTCGGCGACGCGGATCTCGACGAGCAGGTCACCGGCGGGCGCCCCGTTGCGGCCGGCCTCACCGGCGCCGGCGACGCGGAGGCGGTCGCCCTCGCTGACCCCCGGCGGGATCTCGACGGTCACGGTCCGCTTGGTGACCGCCCGACCCTCCCCCGCGCAGGTCGGGCACGGGTCGGTCACGCGGTGACCGGTGCCCTGGCAGTCGCCGCAGGCGGCCGCCGTCGCGAGTTGGCCGAAGGCGGTGCGCACGATCCGCTGGACCTGGCCCCGACCGCCGCACGTGGTGCAGGTGGTGGGTCCGGCGCCCGAGGCCGACCCCGAACCGCCGCAGGTGTCGCACGGTGTGGCGACCTCGACCGACACCGGCTTCTGGACGCCGGTGATGACCTCTTCGAGGGTGATCTCGGTTGGCACGAGCACGTGACGGCCGTGCTGGGGGCCACGACGGCCACCGCCGCCGCGCGGGTCGCCGCCGCCGAAGGCCGTCCCGAAGAAGGCGTCGATGACGTCGTTGATGCCCCCGAACCCGGCGGAGCCGAACCCGAAGGGGTCACCGTTGCCGCGCGTCGCGTGGGTGCCGTCGTCACCGAAGCGGTCGTAGCGCTCGCGCTTCGCCGGATCGCCCAGGACGGTGTAGGCGGCCTGGACCGCCTTGAACTGCTCCTCGTCACCGCCCGCGTCCGGGTGCAGTTCGCGGGCACGCCGGCGGTACGCCTTCTTGATCTCGTCGGCGGAGGCGTCCGCGGGCACGCCGAGGACGTCGTAGAGGTCAGCCATCGGTCACTCGGAGAGGTCGGTGAGGGTGGTCTGCAGGTGTTCGGCCACGGTGCGGACGGTCGCGAGCACGGACGCGTAGTCCATGCGCGTGGGGCCCAGCACGCCGAGCGAGCCTGCCGTGATGATCTGGTAGCGCTGTGCCACGAGGGAGGCCGAGTGCAGGTCCTCGACCTCGTTCTCGGAGCCGATGCGCACGGTCGGCCCGACGGCGTCGTCGGACACGGACGAGTCGAGGACGTGGGCGAGCGTGGACTGCTCCTCGAGCAGGCCCAGCACGCGGGACAGGTCGTCGCGCTCGAACGAGCCCTCGTCGGCCAGGGTCGCACGCCCCGACACGAAGATGCGCTGCAGCGTCTGTTCCGTCAGCGACGACGCCGTCGCCTGGGCGACGGCCGACAGGATCTCGCGGAGTTCACTGGGAGCGGCGTCGACGAGGGCGGCGACCATCGCGTGGATCTCGCCCATGCGGCGGCCGACGGCCTGTTCGGACAGCGCGGTCCGCACGCGTTCGAGGTCCGACTCGCCGACGGGCTGGCTCCACTCGAGGGTGCGCTTCGTGACGCGCCCGGTGTCCGAGACCAGCAGCAGCAGCGCCGTGCGGCTGGAGAGGGCGACGAGCTCCATCAGCTTGAGGCGGGAACCGTCGATCGCGGGGGCGATCACCAGCGACACCAGCCGCGTCAGCTGCGACAGGACGGTCGTCGTGCGGGTCATGAGGTCGTCGACGTCGTGCGCCGAGCTGAGGAGTCCGTCGATCAGCTCGCGCTGGCGCGAGTCGACGAGGTCGTCGGACATGCCACGCAGTTCCTCGACGAACACGCGGTAGCCACCGTCCGTCGGCACACGTCCGGCCGACGTGTGGGGCTGGCGGATGAGCCCGAGCTCCTCGAGCGCTGCCATCTCGTTGCGCACCGTCGCGGCCGAGCAGTCGAGTCGCCCCACCTCGACCACGCGCTTGGATCCGACCGGTTCGCCGGACGCGATGTACTCCGCGACGATGGCGCGCAGGACGCGACGTTTGCGGTCATCGAGTTCTGCCGTGTCAACGGTCGACAGGTCGGCTTCGACCATCACGCACCACCTCCTTCGCGAACGAGTCCTCGTCCCGCGCAGGGTATCGAGGTTGGCACTCACCCTGTCCGAGTGACATGAGCGAAGGCGGCCGGCCTCGCCTAGGTTGACGTCGTCAGGGCGAGGAGCAGACCCACATGGCCACGACCGATCCCCCACCGCCGCTGTTCACGGCGACGGGCACCGACCAGGCAACCGCAGCCGGCGACGAGCGGTCCACGGCAGCCGTGGTCAAGGACGTCGTGGGCGGCGTCCAGGCCCTGGTCCGCCAGGAACTCGAGTTGGCGCGGCTTGAGCTGATGGAGGGCGTCAGCGCCAAGGCGCAGGCCGCGGGCGCCGGCGGGGCGGCGGGCGTGCTCGGCCTCTACGTCGTGGGATTCCTGGGCCTGGCCGGCGGGTACGGGCTGGCCGAGGTGATGCCGCTGTGGGCGGCGTTCCTCGTCGTCGCCGGGGTGATGCTGCTGCTGCTCGTCATCCTGCTGCTGTTCGCGAAGAAGCGGGCCACCTCGACGCCCGTCGCCCCGGAGCAGTCGATCGCTCGCATCAAGGAGGACGTGGCGTGGGCCAAGACGTTGACCAGGCGCTGAGGGAGATCGAGCGCACACGCGCCGCCCTCGAACGCGACATCGATGCACTCGTCTCCCGCCTGCCGGAACCGGCAGCGATGGCGGCGAAGGCCAAGACCTACGGCACCGCCGCGGCCGCGTCCGTCGCGGTCGTCGGGCTGGTCGCGGTCAAGGCCAAGGCGCGCTCGGACATGAAGGCGGACCGCATGCGTGCTCGGGTGAACGCCGAGGAACTGGCCCGTGCGTTCTCGCCGACGCCCGTGCCGGGCACGAAGGCCAAGGTCGGCCCCCCGGTCGTCGCGGCGGCGGACGACGACGGCGACCGCCGTGGCAGCGGCTTGGGCGCCGTCGCCCTCGTCGCGAGCATGGTCGGCGTGATCATCGCGCTGGTGACCCGCGCCCAGCGCGACTGACCGTCACTCCACCCCTCACTCGACGACTGGCGTGACCTCACCACGGTGGATGGCCCGGACCATGTCGATCGTGTCCGCCTCGTCCGCCGACTTGTCGTCGCGGTAGCCCTTGACCCGGGCGAAGCGCAGGGCGACGCCGCCGGGGTAGCGGCGCGACGCCTGCACCCCGTCGAAGGCGATCTCGACCACGAGTTCGGGACGCACGTGGACGACGTGACCGTCGCGCGACACCTCGCGTGCCAGCAGCTGTTCGGTCTGCCACGCCAGCAGGTCGTCGGTCATGCCCTTGAAGGTCTTGCCGAGCATGACGAACCCACCGCTGTCCGGGTCACGCGCCCCGAGGTGCAGGTTCGACAGCCAGCCCTGCCGGCGCCCCAAGCCCCACTCGACGGCCAGCACGACCAGGTCGAGGGTGTGGGCGACCTTGACCTTGACCCACGACGCCCCGCGACGTCCCGCTTCGTACGGGGCGTCCAGCGCCTTGACCACGACGCCTTCGTGGCCGGCCGCCAGCGCGGTGCGCAGGTGGTCGGTGCCCGTGTCCGGATCGTCGGTCGTGGTCACGCCCACCCGGAGCTCGACGGGGACGAGGCGTTCGAGGGCAGCAGCGCGGACGTGCAGGGGCTCGTCGATGAGGTCGTCACCGTCGACGTGCAGGACGTCGAAGAACCACGGCGTCATGTCGTGCTCGCCCGTGGACTGCATGGACTCCTGGAACGGCAGTGGCCGCCCGGACCCGTCCAGCGCCAGCGCCTCACCATCGAGGATGACCTGTCCCACGTCCAGGGCGCGCGTCGCCGCGACGACGGCCGGCAGGCCGTCCGTCACGCGACGCAGGCTGCGGGTCCACACCTCCACCCGGTCGCCGTCTCGATGGACCTGGATGCGCATGCCGTCAAGCTTGGTCTCGACCCGGGACCTGCCCGTGCGCTCGAGCGCGGCCGGCACGTCCGGAGCGGACTGGGCGAGCATCGGCTGGACGGGGCGGAAGAGCGTGAGCCGGAAGGCGGCCAGGCCGTCGGCGCCGGCCGTCATGGCCGTCACCGCCGCGACCGTCAGGTCCCCGGTCAGCATGGCCGCGCGCCGCACCACGTCCACGTCGACGTCGGCCGCCTCGGCGACGGCCGCCAGCACCACGCCCTCCAGCGCACCCTGCCGCAGGTTGCCGAGCAGCAGTCCGCGCAGGTGGCCCTGTTCCGCCGCGGTCGCGCGGGCGAACAGCGCGTCCAGCGCCGTGCGCCGTGCCGCCTGCGACCCCGCCCCGGCCATGGCGGCGATCTCGTCGAAGGCGGCGTCGACGTCGAGGACGGCCAGCGTCGGTTCGTCGGCGGGCGGCACCTCCACGGCACCCACGGTGCGCCAGCCGACACCGATCCGTCCCTGGCGGGGCTCGCCGGCGAGCATGGCCGTGCCGGCGGCCAGTTCGTCCGGCTCGAGGTCGCGCAGCACGGCGGCGAGCACCGCGACCTTGGTGCGTCGCGACCGGGTCGCGCCCACCTCGGCCCAGGCGTCGGCGATGCGTGCCAGCCGCATCAGGCGAGGTTGGCGAGGCGCTCGCCGGACAGGTCGTCGGCGGGGTAGAAGAGCTCGACGACGACCTCGGACAGGGTCACGTCCAGCGCCCCGCCCACGGAGGCGAGCATGGAGAACATGGCGATGTCGCCACCGTCCGTGCGCAGCCGGGTCGGGATCAGCATCGGCAGCGTCGCATCCGGCGGGGTGTGGTCGACGTCGCCGATCGTGTCATGCAGCTCGGCGGCCAGGCCCTGCAACTCCTCGTCGTCCGGGTACCACGCGGCCTCGCGTTCGACACGGTCCTTGAGGTGGCCGCCGACCTCGGACCAGTTCGCGATCGCCCGGCGCATCCCGTCCGGGTGGACGATCAGGCGCATGGCGTTGCCTCGCGCGGCGGCAAGCCCCTCCGGTCCCACGAGCGCCCCGATCAGGCGCCCCGCCGCCGCGTTCGCGGTGACGAGGTTCCAGTGCCGGTCCAACACGACCGCCGGGTAGGGGTCGTGGCGCTCGATCAGGAACTCGATCGCCCGACGGGCCTCGGCGAGTTCGGGATCGTCCCAGCCGTTCTGGGGGTAGACGGCGGCGAAGCCGCCTGCCTGCAGCAGGGCGTTCCGATCGCGCAGGGGGACGTCGAGCACGCGCGCGAGGTGCAGCAGCAGCTGCCGTGACGGTTGGGCCCTGCCCGTCTCGACGCAGCTCAGGTGGCGCTGGCTGACCCCGGACTCGATCGACAGGTCCAGTTGTGACAGGTGGCGCACCTGACGCCAGTGGCGCAGCAGTGGTCCGGCACTGGTCGACATCGTCGTCCTCCTCCCACCCGACGGTACGCCGGTTGGGTCACGACGGCCATGACCTGACAGGTCATCGCGGTCATGGCCTCGAGTCGCCATCGTTGGTGGCGACCCTGAAGAGGAGCAACCCCATGACCGACCGACTCGTCCGCATCGCCCTGCGGGGCAACGCCGCCTTCAGCGCCCTGTGGGATGGGTGGTGGGCGCTGCCGCGATCCTCGTCGGTTGGCCCGACGCCATGTCGAGCGCGGGGCGGTGGGCGCTCGGCCTGCTCACCCTGGTCGTCGCCGACTTCGCCGGGACCCAGTGGATCGGCCTGCGCCGGCTCCAGACCCGAAGCTGAGGGACCGGCTCCGACGCCGGGCGTCAGCCGACGAAGCCCCATGGGTCGACGGCGAGGCGCTCGGACACGGTGTCGCGAAGGTCGTCGTCGGCCGTCGTGTAGAGGAGGGTCGCCTCGAAACGGCTGACCTCGTGCAGGGCACGCGCCTGGTGGCAGTCGATGATCAGCAGGAACAGGGCGGACTCCCCCGGCCGGAGGCGTTCGCCCATCTCCTTCATCTGGTCGTCGTCGATGCCGATGTCGCGCATCTTCGCGAACACGCCACCCACGGCGGCGCCGAGCGCTGCCCCGACCAGCGGTCCGCCGGGGATGAACAGGCCGGCGAGGAAGCCCCACCAGCCGCCCGACATCGCCCCCTGCGTGGTGCTGATGTCCTTGGTCTGGACGATCCGGACCTTGCCGCCCTCCTGCTTGTGCACGATGGCGGCGTCGTCGAGCGTCAGGTGACCGCGCGCGGCCAGCCGCATCGCCGCGATCATCGCCTCCTGCGCGAGGAGGGGGTGCGACAGGGTGAACGCCCAGAGCGTCTTGCCCTCGGCGACCGTCACCGCCATGTCGTCGGCGGCATCGGCGGCGGCCGCCTCGATGTCCTCGAAGCCCGCGGCGTCGTTGTCAGTCATGTCGGGATCCTCGCTCAACGGCCCGTGAAGCGGCCGGCGCGGCGTTCCACGAAGCTGGCCACGCCCTCGGCCGCGTCCTCGCTGGCCATGATGCCCGGCAGCAACTCCTGCAGGTGGGCGGCAGCGGCCGACTGGCCACCGTCCCGCCCGATGCGTGCGTTGGCGAGCGTCCCCTGCACGCCCAGGGGCGCCTGCGCGGCGATCTGCTGGGCGATGGCGGTGGCGCGCTCGAGCTGCTCGCCAGGTGCCGTCACCTCCTGGACCAGGCCGATCCGGTACGCCTCCGCGGCGCCGAACTCCTCGGCGGTCAGCAGGAAGCGCATCGCGTTGCCCCAGCCGAGCTGTTCGACGGCACGGAACGTCGCCCCGCCGAACGGGATGATCCCGCGCCCGATCTCGAGCTGGTTGAAGCGCACGTCATCGGCGGCCACGACGATGTCGGACGCCAACGCCAGCTCGATCGACAGCGTGAAGGCCAACCCCTGCACGGCGAGGACGACAGGCCGCGGCGACGGCTCGCCCCACACGCCGTACGGGTCGTAGCGACCGGCGCCTGCCAGCGCCTGCGGGCCCTTCTCGGTGACCACGGGCGCGACCTCGGCGAGGTCGAGGCCCGCCGAGAAGTGGTCGCCATGGCCGAACACCACGCCGGCCCGGACGTCGGGGTCCTCGGCCAACTGCTCGTAGGCGGCGGCGACCCCGTTGATCACGTCGAGGTTCCAGGCGTTGCGCTTGTCGGGGCGGTTCACGCCGATCAGCAGGACGTGGCCGTCGCGCTCGACGGTGACGGCATCGGACATGGCGGAACCTCTCCAACGGGTGACTGCCCACGCTACCGCGCACCCCTCAGACGAGACGACGGACGGCCTCGTCGAGCAGGAACCAGCCCTCGTCGGTGCACTGCAGGCGTCCGCAGGCGGTCGTGACGAGCCCGGCGACCATCGCGTCCTCGAGCGCCAGTGGCTCGATCGGGGGGACGTCCAGGGGATGCAGGCCCTCCTTGAGGCGCAGGCCCAGCAGGATTCGTTCCTCGGCCTGTTCGGTCTCGTCGAGGTCCTCGGTGCCTGCCACGGGCGAACCACCGGACTCCAGCGCGTCGAGGTAGGCCCGCGTGGAGCGGGTGTTCCACCAGCGCCGCCCCGACCGGTGGCCGTGCGCCCCGACGCCGAAGGCGAGGTAGTCCCCGTGGCGCCAGTAGAGGATGTTGTGGCGCGACCGGGCGTGCGAGCCCAGCGCCCAGTTCGAGATCTCGTAGTGCTCGAAGCCGCCGGCGGCAAGCACCTCGCGCGCGACGTCGAACCGCTCCCGCTGGACGTCCTCGTCGACGTCGGGCATCGCCCCGGTCGCGACGGAGCGACCGAACGCGGTGTTGTCGTGGATCGTCAGCGCGTACGCCGACACGTGGTCGACCCCGGCAGCCAGCACGGCCTCCAGCGTCCCGCGCCAGTCGTCGTCGCTCTCCCCCGGCGTGCCGTAGATGAGGTCGAGGTTGACCTGCTCGATACCCGCCGCCCGTGCGAGGGCCACCGCCTCGACGGGGCGCTGGGCGGTGTGACCCCGTTCGAGGGTCGCGAGCACGTGCGGGGCGAACGACTGGGCACCCATCGACACCCGGTTGACGCCGGCAGCGACCAGGCCGTCGAACAACTCCGCGGAGGCGGTCTCGGGGTTGCACTCGATCGTGACCTCGGCATCCGCGGCGACGTCGAACGTGTCGTGGAGGGTCCGGAGGACCGCGGCCAGCGGCTCCGGCCCCAGCAGCGTCGGGGTGCCACCACCGACGAACACCGACGTGACCGGCGGGGCGTCGTCGGTGGACCGGGCGATCTCGGTCCGGAGGGCGGCCACGTAGCGAGCGACCTGGTCGTCGGACTCGGGCACCGCCGTGGCGAAGTCGCAGTACCCGCACCGATGGGCGCAGAAGGGGATGTGGACGTAGATGCCGAACCCGGCCGCGGAGCCCGACTCCACAGGCGCGTCGAGCCAGCGCGGGGCGCGGGCCTCGGTGGCGTCGTCGGTCGAGGTTGGCACGCCCCGACGGTATCCCGCCCGTCCGGACGGCACGGTCGCGCGCAGATGCAGCCGCTGGCGGGCATGCTGACGACCTGCCGGACGCTGGCCACCACGAGACCGACAACCCGGCGAGGACGCCATCGTGACCGACACGCTGCCCGCCGCAACGGATGCCCCGGACGTGACCGCCCTGCGCGGACACCTCGACGGCGACCACCATGCGACCCGTGAACAGGTCCGTGCCCTCTTGGCGCAGGAGGCGTTCGCGCTCCCGGCCCCGGACATCGGCGTGGCCGAGCATCGGGCCCGTGTCTTCGAGCAGGCGCGCCTGGTCGCGGGCACCGCCAGCCCGGCCCTGGGGTTCCCGACGGAGTTCGGCGGCGAGGACGACCCCGGTCGCGCCGTGGTCGCGTTCGAGATGCTGGCCCACGGTGACCTGTCGTTGCTGGTCAAGATCGGGGTCCAGTTCGGGCTGTTCGGTGGCGCGATCCTGCACCTCGGGACCCGTGCCCACCACGAGGCGTACCTGCTGGACGTCGCGACGCTGGAGCTGCCGGGCTGCTTCGCGATGACCGAGGGCCGGCACGGATCGGACGTCCAGTCGCTGCGGACCACGGCGACCTACGACCCCGAGGCCGACGAGTTCGTCATCGACACCCCGTCCGAGGACGACCACAAGGAATGGATCGGCAACGCCGCCGAACACGGACGCATGGCGGCGGTGTTCGCCCAGCTCGTCGTCGACGGCACCACGCACGGCATCCACTGCCTGCTCGTCCCGCTCCGCGACGCCGACGGGAACGTGCTCGACGGCATCCGCATCGAGGACTCCGGGCACAAGCTCGGCCTCAACGGGGTCGACAACGGACGCATCTGGTTCGACGACGTCCGCATCCCGCGAGCCAACCTGTTGGACCGGTTCGGCCACATCGACACCGACGGCAGCTACCACTCCCCGATCGAGAGCCAGGACCGCCGCTTCTTCACCATGCTCGGCACGCTCGTCCAGGGTCGCGTCAGCGTCGCCGGGGCGGGTGTGTCGGCCGCGAAGTCCGCACTCGCGATCGCCGTCCGGTACGCCGAGCGGCGCCGGCAGTTCGGGCCGCCGGACGGCGGTGCGGAGACCGTCCTGCTGGACTACCCGGCCCACCAGCGGCGCCTCCTGCCGCGGCTCGCACGAACGGTGGCGCTGCACGCCGCCCAGCAGGAACTGCGCGACGAGTTCCACCGCGTGTTCACGGTCGCGGACGTCGACCCGCAGGAGCGCCGCGAACTCGAGTCGCACGCCGCCGGGCTGAAGGCTGCGGCCACGTGGCACGCCACCGACGTGATCCAGGAGTGCCGCGAGGCGTGCGGCGGCAACGGGTACCGCTCCGAGAACCGTTTCGCCGCGCTGAAGGCGGACACGGACGTGTTCACCACGTTCGAGGGCGACAACACGGTCCTCCTGCAGCTGGTCGCGAAGTCACTGGTCTCCGGGTTCCAGGCCGAGTTCGGTCAGTTGGACCCGTGGGACATGGCGGGCTGGTTCGCGGAGGAGGTCGTCGAGCGCATCGTCGAACAGACCTCGCTGCGCCAGCTGGTCGAACGCCTGAAGGACGCCGTGCCGCGCCCGGGCGAGGACGACGCCGGCCTGTTCGACCACGACTACCTGCTGGAGATGTTCCGGTGGCGCGAAGAACACGTCCTGGGTGGCCTGATCCGGCGCCTCCGTCGCCGCATCGACGACGGCCAGGACAGCTACGACGCGTTCCTCGCCTGCCAGCCCCACGTGATCGAGACGGCGCGCGTCCACGTCGAGCGCCAGGTGGTCGAGGCCTTCCACCGCTCGGTCGAGGCCGCACCGGAGGGGCCGGTGCGGGACTGCCTGACCCGCCTGTTCCGCCTGCACGCCCTGGCCGAACTCGAAGCCGACCGCGGGTGGTTCCAGGAGCACGGTCGACTGTCGGGCGAACGCTCGAAGGCGATCACCGCAGCGGTCGACCGCCTCGTCGGCGAGGTCCGCGCCGACGCGTCGGCGATCGTCGACGCGTTCGGCATCCCGGACGAGGTGCTGGCACCGATCGCCGGCGACTGACGCCCGTCAGCCCTTCCCGAGTCGGAAGGCGGGGCGCCCGGTCTCGTCGAGGCGCATGAAGCGGACGTGGACCTTCGAGCCCAGCTTCCACGGCCCGGACGTCGTCGTCAGGCCGTGCTCGTCGACGATGAGCTTGCCGCGCTCCTTGGGCTCGAGGCCCATGGCCTTCTCGGCCGTGATGAAGCCGGTCAGGCCCAGGCGCGGCAGGCGGACGGTGATCCCGGCGGCGTTCAGGCCGGTCACGACCGCTGGCTCGGGCCGGGTCAGGTAGCCACGGTCCAGCAGCAGCGCCCACAGGTCGCCGCGCTCCCACGACTGCGCCCGGTTCACCGCACCGGCGCGGGCGTCGAGCCACGGCGCCATCGCGGACAGGTCGTCGGCCGAGTACGGCGGGGTCTCACCGGCCAACGCGGCACGCACCTGGCGGTGGACCACGAGGTCGGCGTAGCGACGGATGGGCGAGGTGAAGTGGCAGTACGCCGACGCCGCGAGACCGCGGTGGTGGCTCGGGTCCGGGTCGTACTGCGCCCGGGCGGTCGCACCGGTGACGGCGGCGACCAGCAGGTCACGGCCCTCGGTGTTGCCCTCGGCGTCGAGGCGGGCGACCTCGGCGAGGACCTGACCGATGACGGCGTCACGGTCCTCGTCGTGCTCCTCGCCGTCCCCCAGCGCGGGGATGTCGGCACCGGCGGCTTCGGCGGCGGCCCGGAGGCGCTCGGCACGGTCCGGGTTGATCCCGACGTGGGCGCGGAACAGGACCGGGACCTCGTTGTCGACGCACCAGCCGGCGATGGCCTCGTTGGCGGCGACCATGAGGCGCTCGATGAGGCGGTAGGCCTGCGCGTGGGGCTCGGCGTCGACCGCCTTGAGCTTGCCGTCGACGACGGCCGGGTCGACCTCGACCGGCGCGAACAGGTCCTCCATCGTGTCCCGGGCGTCCCGCTGCGACCCGAGGCGACGAGCCGCCTCGGCAACGGCGGCCAGCGTCTGGTCCGCGTACGGCGCGATCGTGTCGCCGGCCTCGGCGGCCACGGCGGACGTGTCGCCGTCCAGCCAGGCATCGACGGCGGCGTAGCTGAGCTTGGCGCGTGAGGTGATCCAGGCGAACTCGAGGTTCACGTCGGACACCGTGCCGTCGGGTTCGACGACGAAGCGCACGCTGAGGACCGAGCGGTCCTCGTTGGGCAGCAGCGACAGCGCCTCCTCGGACAGCGCCGGGTCCAGCATCGGAGCGGTCGTCCCGCCGGCGAAGTAGGCCGACGACGCGACGGTGCGTGCGTAGCGGTCCGCGGCGGAGTCCATCCCGACGCCGGCAGCGGCATCGGCGATGTGGACGGCGACCATGATGGCCGAGTTCGGGTCGGCGTCCCAGCCAGCCGTGACGGCGTCGTCGATGTCCCGCGTCGACGCGTCGTCGATGGTCAGGCACATCTCGTCACGTCGGTCGGTCGCGCCCATCTGTGCACCCGGGACCGGCCCGTCGAGGTCCAGCCCGGCGGCGGCACCGCGGCCGCCTCCCGCCAGCGTGCCGACGACGCGCGTGTGGGTGGCAGCGGCCTCGGCCGGGTCCAGGCCGACGGCCTCGGGCCCACCGGGGACCAGCGCCGGAGCCGCCGAACCGAGCGCCACGACGACGGCGCTGGCGCG
>JBFJMP010000022.1:0-12822 GCA_041633895.1 Nitriliruptoraceae bacterium | reverse complement strand
GGCGTAGAGGTAGGCGACCATGCCGGCGGTCAGCAGCAGCAGCGTGACCGGCGAGTAGAGGAGGCGGGAGAGCTCCGCGGTGGTCATACGCGTTCCTCACTCAGGTCGTCTGGGGTCAGGTCGTCCGTGGTCTCGGATGGCGCGGCGGGCGCGGTGGCGGCGAGCGCCGTGCGGAGCCGTTCGACCAGGTCGTCGAACTCGTCGACGAAGGCTTCAGGGCGCTGGAAGGCGCGCCCTGCGACGGTCACGAGGGTACCGGCGCCCGACTCGTCGGCCTCCGCCCGAACCCACACGCGGCGCCGGTAGGCATACAGCGCGGGGACCAGGCCGACCAGCATCATCGCCGCCCCGAGGAGCAGCCACGGGGTGGTCGGGCGATGCGAGACCTGGAACCCGGCCCAGTACCGCAGCTCGGGGAAGGACACCGTCACACCGTCCGGCGTGCTGACACTCTGGCCCAGCGGCACGAGCAGGCCACCCGCGCCCTGCAGGCCGGTCAGGTCGAGGCGGTTCACGTTCTGGACCCGGTCCAGGCGCAGGTCCCCGCGGTAGACGTCCATGACCAGCAACGGCGCGTCGGCCCACGGGTAGCCGAGGTCGGTGACGATGTTGCCGTCCGGGTCCACCGCCGTCGGGTAGAGCTGGACGTCGAGGCCGACGTCGGGGTCGGCGCCCGGCGCCTTGACGGCGGTGCGGAAGAACGGACCGTCGGTCTGCGACGAGGTGAGGTAGGCGTCGTGGACGACCTGCCCGTCCACCTCGACGACGATGCGGGGCGCGTAGCCCCACTCCAACTGGTGGATCTTCATCCCGTCGACGATCAACGGGTCGTTGCCACCGATGGTGTCGCTGAAGGTGTCGCCGTCAGCCGTGGTGACCGTGACCTCGGACTCGAACAGCTTCGGCTGGCGTGCGTTGGGACCCTCACGGTGCCAGTCGACGTGGAACTCGTCGAGCGTCAGCGTGAACCCGCGATGATCGCCGTCGTCCCACCAGCGACCGGGGGTGGTGTTCCAGTAGGCGATCCCCGCATCCGAGAAGCCACTGCCCTCGACGACGCCGACCTGACCGGTGAAGCCGAGCAGCTGACCCATGATGACGGCGACCAGGAGGACGTAGAAGCTGACGTGGAACGCCAGGGAGCCGCCCTCGCGGGACACGATCCCACGTTCGCCGGCGACGTCGGTCCGGCTGGGTGAGGGTTCGTCCGCAGCGGACGCACGCAGGCGGAACCGCCGTCCCCGCATCAGTCGGCGGGTGGCAGCCTCGACCTCGACGGCGTCGAGGTCCGTGTGGAACGTCACGACGTGCGGGTGGACGTGCAGGTCACGGCTGGCCGGCGGTCGCCCGCGCGTCGTCAGCTTCCACCACGCCCGGATGCGGGGGATGAGGCAGGCGGTCAACGACAGGAACAGCAACAGGAGCAGTGCGAGGAACGCCGGGGAGCCATAGACGTCGTAGGCACCCAACGCGTCGATCAGGGCGGACACCGTCGTGCCCGGGCCCTCGGTGCCGGCACGCCAGCTGGCAACGGTCCCGGCGACGTTCGGTTCCTGCGGCACGACGGTTGCCAGCAGGGTCAGCAGTCCCAGCACACCAAGGATGTACAGCGCCGTGCGCATCCGCGTCAGCCAGCGCCAGGCCATCGCGATGGATGCACGCACGAAGCCCCACGGCCCCTGCGGACGGCGCGACTGGCGTCGGACGGGAGGATTGGCCTGGGGCGGATCGAAGGAGTCGAGGCGGCGGCTCACGCCCCCAAGGTACCGGCGCTCAGATCGGAGCCTCGAAGCCCTGGATCATGGGCCGCATCCACCGGATGAACGCATCCCATGCACCCGTGGCGATGGCCACACCGACGAGCCCGAGCATCACGCCGCCCACGACCTGCAGGGTCCGGGCGTTGCGCTTGAGGACGTCCAGGGCGCCGGCGGCACGGCGGAACAGCAGGCCGAACAGGATGAACGGCACGCCCAGGCCCAGCGCATAGACGAACCCGAGGAAGGCACCCCGGATCGACACGCCGCCGGACACCCCGCTCGCGAGGGTCAGGATCGCGCCGGCGGTCGGCCCGAGGCAGGGCGTCCAGCCGACGCCGAACACGAATCCGAGCACAGGCGCACTCGCGAGGCCGCTGTCGGGGGCACGGTCCATGACCCGGAACTCGCGCATCAGCGTGCCGCGCGCCATCAGCACGCCCAGCACGGCGACGAAGAGGCCCATCACGACGCGGACGGCGGTGTTGGTGTCCAGGAAGTTCACCGCCCCGAACGCAAAGCCCAGCATCGTGAACGGGATCGCGAACCCGATCACGAAGAGGATCGAACCGAGCAGGACCCGCCCACGCCGCGCCGTACCGCCCTCGGCGAGCTCCTCGCCGGACAGGCCGGTCATGAAGGACAGGTAGCCCGGCACCAGTGGGACGACGCACGGGCTCGCGAAGGACACCAGACCCGCGGCGAACGCGATGCCCGCGGCGACGAGGACGTTGGCGTCGAACACCGCGTCCTGCACGGTGCGGGCGATGTCGTCCTGCGCCACGACGCTGACGGCGTCCGCGAGCAGGGTCAGGTCCACGGGAACGTGCCTTGTGGTCGGCGGCGGGATGGCGTGTCGTCAGGGTCAACCCGTGGGACAGCCGGGAGGTTCCCCCAGTGTGCCCACTTCAGGACGCGTTCACGACTCGGCAGCCAGCCTGGCGGCCAGGGCCTCGACCTCGCCGCCCAGCAACTGGCCGTAGATCGTGGTGGCCACCCGACCGTCACGGTCGATCAGGACCGTCGATGGGATCGTGGAGGCCCCGATGCCGCGGAACTTCGCGGCGTACGCGGACGACGGGTCGTAGATCGACGGATACGGGATCGCGAACTCGGCCTCGTGGGCGATCCCGTTCGCAGGGAGGTTCTCCTGCAGGTCGACGCCGAGGAAGGCCACGCCCAACCCCTCGAGGGCCTCGACCGCGTCGTTCAGGATCGGCTGCTCGGCTCGACATGGGCCGCACCACGACGCCCAGAAGTTCAGGACGACCACCTCGCCGGCGAAGTCGCCGAGGCCGATCTCACGGTCCTCGTCGCCGAGGAGCGGGAACGCGTCGGTCGGGGCGAGGGGGCGCTCGGAGGGCGCCGTGAGGCAGACACCACGGCGGATGTCGGGGATGTCGTCGCAGGGGGCGCTGTCACCCGAACTGCAGGCGGCGAGGACACCGGACACCGCCACGGCCACGCCGACGGCCAGCACCCGGAGGCGTGCGGGCCTGCGGATGCGTGGCGGGGGCGTCACTGGCGAATGGGGACCGCGAGCCGCTCGGGCTCCTGGACCTCTTCGACCGCCTGCTTCTCGCGCTGCTCCATGCGGTCGAGCGCGAGCAGGCTGATCACGAAGATGAGGAAGAAGCCCAGCGTCCAGATCGCGGAGGGGAACCAGAGGTTCGACTCCTGCTTGAAGGCGAACATCTCGCCCTCGTCGACCGGGATGCTGATCAGCTCGCCCTCGGCGTCCTCGTAGTTCACGAAGGCTCGCACGGTGGCGCCGGCCACCAGGGTGCCGTCGTCACGCGTGAGGAGCACGTCGCCGACGACCTCCGCCGAGTAGAACGGGTCCGCCTGGACGACGTCCGTGATGCCGAGGCCCATGTCGGCAAGACCGGCCTCACCGGCGGCCTGGTACGCGGCGCGGCGGTCACCGCCGATGTTGACCGTGCCGTCCTCGACGCGGAGGAACAGGTCCAGCATCTGACTCCCGACGCCGGACGCGTCACCGTTGACCGCGCCGTACTTCGGGTTGGTCTCGAGGTGGGCGCCCTCGGAGTCGTCGAGGCCGAGGCTCTCGGCGACCGTCTGGAACGAGGAGAGGTCACCAGTGGACGAGAAGTACTCCGCGCGCTCCGAGCCGGGCTCGAACGGGTACCACTTGGCCGTGTAGGCGTCGTTGGCCTGACCCGGGAAGTTCTGGAGGCCGGTCGCGACGGGCGTACCCGGGGCCCCGAACCACCAGAAGATGCCGAGCATGAAGCAGAAGCCGCCGAGCGCGGTGCCGTAGATGAGCGCACCCTTCTTGGCCCCGTAGTTCGACCACAGCAGCGCGTAGACCGAGCCACAGAAGATGACGATGCCAAGCGGCACGGCCAACTTCGAGGCGATGTGGTCCCCGGAGAGGCCTTCGGCACCCTCGGTGGCGAGGATCAGCAGTTCGTTGACGGCCGCATTCATTCGCTTGCCTCCGCGCCGGTCTCCGGATCCCCGCCGACCTGGCCGTAGGCCGGCCCGCCGGTCACCTGCTGGGACTCGATGAAGTCGATGACGGCCTCGATCGCCTCGGGCGTGAGGATGTTCGCGAACGACGGCATGATCGCGCCGGTCGGGACGTAGCGACCGTTCGCGAGCGTGCCACGGATCAGCTCACGCACGGCCTCGAAGTCGGCGGGCTCGTCGCCGGGCACCGCGCCGTAGCGCTCGAAGAGGTTCTGGAGCTGCGGACCGACCTGGCCCTCGAGGTCGTCGCCGTGGCATCGCGCGCAGTTGTTGGCCCAGATGGCGTCACCGGTGCCCAGCGCGCCGGCGAAGGCCGCGGCGTCGAGCTCGGGGATCTCGCCGTCCTGGATCGACAGGATGTACTCGACGATCGAGTCGACCTCGAAGTCGTTGAGCGGACCGCTGAACCCAGCGCCCCACGCCGGCATCGGCGTGCCGGGGCGACCCTGCTTGACGGTCTGGGTCAGGAACTGTCGGACGTCGGTGACGATCGCGCTGTCGTCGTACCGGGCCTGGATGTTGGACAGGTCCGGGGCCGGCCACGGGGCGTCCGAGTACGGGTTGGGGGCCGAGCCGCCGCCCGCGTCGTTGCCGTGGCAGGACGCACAGTTGGCGATGAACAGGGCCTGGCCGTGCTCGACCTCTTCGTCGTAGAAGCCGTCGACCTTGTCGTTGATGCGCTCGGGCTCGATCAGGTAGTACATGCCGAGGAACACGGCCGAGAACATCGACAGCGCAACGCCCCAGGCCATCGCCCGCTCGAGCGCGGTCGTCTCGAGTTCCTCGTCGGAGTGGTACGGCCGCATGGCGAGGGGGATGTCGCCGTAGCGCTTCGCCCCTTCCTTGCGCCGACCGGGGCCGACGAGCAGGTACGCGATCGCGAAGGCCGCGAGCGCGACGAGGAGGATGACCACGACGATCGACATGTCGAAGCCACCGCCCTCCTCGGCGGCCTCGGTGGCCAGGTAGATCAGGTCCATGAAGTTCATCCTCGGGCGTGTGCTCGGGCGTTGGGGCCGTCAGGCACGTCGTGCCGGTCTTACAGGTCGACGCAGTTCGGGCCCTCGGCCTCCTGCTGGAGCACGCGGGCGGTACGGGCAGGGCCGGTGATGATCGTGCCGGTGGCGACGCTGATGTTGCCGTCACCGTCGAGTGACGCGGGGAAGCGGTCGAGGCCACGGGGCGCCGGGCCACCGACCCACTCGCCCCACTTGTTGTACTTCGACCCGTGGCACGGGCACTCGTACCACTGGGAGGACTGGCACCACGGCACCCGGCAGCCCAGGTGCACGCACTTCTGGTACAGCGCCATCAGGCCAGCGTCCCCGACGGGCACGCCGATCCCCTCGTACTGATCCGCGCCGGGCAGGCTCGGGTCGTACTCGACGACGTACATGCGGCCGGCCGGGTACTCGAACGGGGCGCGGTTGGCCCGGATCTCGGCGAGGATGTCCGTCGCCGATCCCAGGTTGATGGTCGCACCGAAGCCACCGGACAGGTTCGGCCACAGGAAGGCCAGGCTGGACAACCCGAAGGCACCCAGGCCCAGGCTCGTGCCACCGACGAGGCTGTAGCGCAGGAACGTGCGGCGTTCGACCGCGGGCAGGCGTCGTGACTCACTCATCGACGGTCCTTTACAGCTCGAAGAAGAGGCCGTCGACCCATGGCCAGACCCAGTTGAAACCGGGGCCACGGAAGAACGAGCCTGCGAAGGTGAAGATGGTCCACATGATGAGGAAGAACGTGAAGGCCATGGTGGCGAACTTGCGGTTCTCCGGCTTGGCCGAGGGGTTCTTGTCCATGTAGCCCATCGCCATCAGGATGACGAGGACGACCGTCGGCAGGGTCACGCCGGCCACCATCGGGTGGAAGTAGCGCAGCAGTTCCTGCAGGCCCAGGAAGTACCAGGGGGCCTTGGACGGGTTGGGCGTGAGGTTCGGGTTGGCGAGCTCACGGAAGGTCGCGTCGATGAAGAACGACACGATCAGCAGCAGCGCACCGACCGCCAGCATGGCGACGAACTCGACGATGAGCAGGTGCGGCCAGGTGTAGACCTTGTCCTGCTGCTTGTCGGTCACCTGCTGGATGCCCGACGGCGGGATGAGCGCCAGCATGCGGTGCGTGTGCTTGGGGTCTGCCGGCACACCCATGGACGGCGAGTCGTTGCCCTGGCCCAGGGATGCGGCCACGCGGGCGGCGCGCTCCTCGGGGGTCAGGCGACCGGTCGGGGCGTCCGCGACGGCGGTCGCGGTGGCGGTGCCGCCGCCGCTGCCACCGACGTTGGCCTTGAACTCGCTGAGCTTGGCGGCGTTGGCGTCAGCGGCGCGCGGGCCGATGTCCCAGCCCTCGCCGGCACGCTTGACGCGCACCGTCGCGGCCTTGGCCTTCGCGCGGGCGACGCGCTCGCTCTTGCCCTCGCTGATGAGGCGGTCATAGACCGCCTGGTCGATCGCGACCTCGTCGCTCATCAGCTCACCCCTTCGTCGTTGCGGGTCAGGACCTGGGTCGTCGCCATCACAGCGGCCCCGAGATGCCGCCATCCTTGCGGATGCGCCAGAAGTGGACCGCCATGAAGATCACGGTGACGAACGGCAGGAACAGCACGTGCAGCACGTACCAGCGCAGCAGCGTGTTCGGGCCGATCACGACGCCGCCCAGGAGGACGAACTGGACCTGCTTGCCGAAGACCGGCGTGAAGCCACCCATCTCGGTACCGACGGTGACGGCCCAGACGGCCAGCTGGTCCCACGGCAGCAGGTAGCCGGTGAAGGACAGCAGCAGCGTCAGCAGCAGCAGGAGGACGCCGACCACCCAGTTGAACTCGCGCGGCGGCTTGTAGGCGCCGTGGTAGAAGACGCGCGCCATGTGCAGGAACACCGTGAACACCATCAGGTGGGCGCCCCATCGATGCATGTTCCGTACCAGGTTGCCGAACGTCACGGCGGCCTGGAGGTTCTGCATGTCGAGGTAGGCGAGCTCGGCACCCGCGCCCGCAGTGGGGCGGTAGAAGAACATCAGGAAGATGCCGGTGATGGTGAGCAGGACGAAGAGGAAGAAGCTGAGGCCACCGAGGCAGTACGTGTAGGTGAGCTTCAGGCCGTGCCGCTTCACCTTCACGGGGTGCAGGTGGTACAGGACGTTGTTCATCGCCGCGAGGGCGCGGTCACGGGAGGTGTCCCGATAGCCCTTGCGGTAGATCGAACCCGGCCGGAAGATGGACTTCCAGATCACGTTGTCCTGGGTCGACGTCTTGATGTCGGTCCAGGTTGGCGGCTTCTTTGCCACGGTCGTCGTCCTCGGTCGGCCCCGTGTGACGGGGGTCGGTCCTCAAAGCTTGGGGTGGTCCTGCAGGTCTGACTCGGTCACTTGCCGTCCACGCGCCCCAACCACAGGGCGTCGGAGGGGCAGCGTTCGACGCAGATCGCGCAACGGGTGCACTCGTTGTCGTCGATGATGAACACGGCGGCCGACTGCTGGGCAAGCGTCAGCATGTCGGACTTGTCCGCATCCGTGATGATGTCGGGGGACATCATGTAGATGCACTCCCAGGGGCAGACGTCCTCGCAGGCACGACACATGATGCAGAGCTCAGCCGTCAGCCCGATGTGGCGCTTGGGCTTGACGCGCTCCTGGAGCCAGTTGGCGTCAACCGACTGGACCTTGTAGTCGTCATAGACGAGAGGGTGCTCCCCCTTGTCAGTCTTGCCCACGTTGGTCTCCTACCCGAGTCCGGGAAGTGATTCGTCGTGCTTGGTGTTCGTGCGAGTCATGCAGGTCGTGCGGTGTTGCCGTCGTGCAGGTGGTGCGGGTGGATCACTTGTAGCCACCGGATTCGGGCTTGACCTCACCCGGCACCAGCGACTTGGGAAGCTTCTTCTGGATGCGCAGCGCGGCGAAGATCGTCAGGCCGATCGCCACCCCGGTCTCGACCATGACGACGGAGTCACGGATGACCTCGTAGAGGTTCGTGGCCACGTCGAGGGTGTACTCGGGGTCGCTGACCCACGGCAGCCACGACAGGTCGAGGCGCATGGAGCTCGGGATGATCGCGCCCTCGAGGATCTCCTTGTTGGAGTCCACGTAGTAGATCCAGGCGGACGGCAGGATCCCGAAGGCCCACCAGAACGCGCTGGTACCTGCCACCACACCTGCCGTCGCCGACACCCACTCATGCTTGCCATACGTCTGCTTGGCAATGAAGAGCGGGATCGCGGTCAGGCCGACACCCCAGATCAACAGGATGACGATGCCCCACCAACCATCACCGACGGCGCTGGGGTCTCCGAAGCGCCAGAAGCCCTGGAGGGCATCCGGCAGGGCGTCCCAGAAGTCGCCGAACCAACTGGCTCTCACTCGCGGACCTCACCATCGGTCGTGGACTCATACCGCGTCCCGCCACGGGGCGGGGGCGTGCGACTGCGGCCGTGTCCCGGTCCCGTGGCACGGGTGAGGACAGTGGCCGGACGTCGCGGCGGCAGCCTACCAACGGGCCGGAAACTCCAACAAACGTCGGCGCACTCGCGCCGTCAGGCGGCGACGCCGAGGTGCTCCGCGAGGAGGTCCTCGAGGGTCGCGCGGGTCATCGGCCCGGCGTGGCGGTACCGCACCGACCCATCCGCGGCCACGAGCAGCGTCTGCGGCGTGCCGCGCCCCTGCGCGGCCCGGAAGTAGGCGCCGTCGGGGTCCTCGAGCAGGTCGTAGGTCACCCCGACCTCGGCCGCGAAGGCCAGGGCGGCATCCGGACGGTCCTCGAGGTCGATGCCGACGAAGCGCACCTGGTCGCCGAGGGCCTGGTGCACCGCCTCGAAGTCCGGCATCTCGGCCTTGCACGGCCCGCACCACTCGGCCCAGAAGTTGACGACCAGCGGCGTGCCGACGAGGCACGCGGTGGACACGGACTCGTCAGCGCCCAGCACCCCGAGCGTCGCCACCGGGAGGGCGTCGGGGCCGGCCGGCGCGGTCGGCGCGTCGCCATCGGGGCACGTCGGCGACCCCGTGACCGCGGTGTCGGAGCCTGAACTGCAGGCGCTCAGCACCAGCGCCGCCCCGACGAGGGCGGCGGCGAGGCGGCGGTGGTGTCGCATGCCCTGATGAACGACCGGGGGCCTCAGGCTGTTCCCCCGGCGAACTCGGCCGCGGCCTCGCGTGCCGCCTCGACGACGTGGTCGATGTCGGCGGAGGTCAGCGCCGCCGAGGTGAACACGACCTCGTAGCCCGACGGGGCGAGGTAGACACCGCGTTCCAGCATGGCGTGGAAGAAGCGCCCGTAGCGCTCGTGGTCAGCAGCCTGCACGTCCGAGAAGCGCTGCGGCGCGTCGATGCCGAAGACGAACCCGGCGATCGTGCCGACCTGCATGACCGTGGCCGCGACGTCCGCGTCGGCGAAGGCGCTGCGGAGGCCTGCGACGAGGCGGTCGGTGTTGGTGCGCATCCGGATCCATGCGTCGTCGTCCAGCAACCGCAGCTGGGCGCGCCCCGCGGCGACGGCGACCGGGTTCCCCGACAGCGTGCCGGCCTGGTAGACGGGACCGGACGGTGCCAGCTGCTGCATCACCTCGGCGCGCCCGCCGAACGCCGCCAGCGGCAGTCCGCCGCCGATGACCTTGCCCAGGACGGTCAGGTCCGGGGTGACCCCGTACATCCCCTGCGCCCCGTCGCGTCCGAGCCGGAACCCGGTGATGACCTCGTCGAGGATCAGCAGGGCACCGACCTCGTCGCACTGGGCGCGGAGGAAGTCGAGGAAGCCGGTGGCAGGCGGCACGAGGTTCATGTTCGCGGCCACGGGTTCACAGATGACGGCGGCGAGGTCGTCGGCGTGCGCGGCGACCGCGGCGGCCACGGCGTCAGGGTCGTTCCAGGGCACGAGGACGGTGTCCGCGGCGGCGCCGGCCGTGACACCGGGCGAACCCGGGATGCCGAGGGTGGCCACCCCGGAGCCGGCCGAGACGAGCAGGGCGTCGGAGTGCCCGTGGTAGTGGCCTTCGAACTTCAGGATCTTGGCGCGTCCGGTCGCACCGCGTGCGAGGCGGATCGCCGTCATCGCGGCCTCGGTGCCGGAGTTGACGAGGCGGACCATCTCGACCGACGGGATCGCCGCGACGATGTCCTCCGCGAGGCCGATCTCGGCCTCGGTCGGGGCGCCGAACGACGAGCCGTGCCCGAGCGCGGCGACCGCGTCGCGGAACACCTCCGCCGGCACGTGGCCCAGCGCAAGCGGCCCCCATGAGCCCACCAGGTCGAGGTAGGTGTTGCCGTCGACGTCGGTGACGCGGGCACCCTCCCCCCGGCGGATGAAGCGTGGGGTCCCGCCGACGCCACTGAAGGCGCGCACCGGCGAGTTGACGCCGCCGGGAATGACCTTCCCGGCGCGTTCGAACAGGTCCTGAGAGCGTGAGATGTCCATGGTGCAGGAGCCTACGCCCCGTACGCTGCCCCCATTGCAGTCGGTCAGGGCAGTCCGAAGGCTGCCAGTGAGGCGGGCACCGTGAAGTCGACCAGGCGTGCGCTGTCGGTCGCCGGCATCTCCGGGACCGCGGCCGCGTTCGCCGCCGGGGCGGGCGTGTCCTGGTACTACTCGTCGCGCCTGACCGAGCCACCCGCCGACCTCGCCGTGGCCGAACCCGAACCGCACGACGTCGTGGACGTCGTCGAGGTGCGGGGCGACGTGGTCGTGCTCAGCGGCGCGGACGCCGGCCGCCCCGGCGTGTGGGGCCTGCACACGGCGGACGGGTACGCCCGCATCCACGAGGTGATCGCCCCGTCCGACTCCGACACGGAGGCCAGCGGCGAGGACGACCCGGACGCGGGTGGCGGCGGCACGGTGACCCGACGGTTGGAGCCGATCCGTGGCGGGCTCATCCCCGGCACCGTGGCCGTGCTCGACGGCTACGCCTACCCACCGGACCCGACGACCCTGCACCCCGACGCCCACGAGGTCCTGTACGACTCGGGCGTCGGGCCCGCCCCGGCGTGGTTCGTGCCGGGGACCTCGTCGACGTGGGTGATCGCCGTCCACGGACGCTCGGCGGAGCGGCACGAGGCGTTCCGCCTGGCCCCGACCGCCATGGCCCTCGGCCATCCGGTGCTGGCGATCTCGTACCGCAACGACCGCGACGCGCCCCGGTCCCCGGACAATCGCTCCCACCTCGGCTTCACCGAATGGATCGACGTGGAGGCGGCGATCGACCACGCCCTGACCCATGGCGCCACCGACGTGGTGCTCGTCGGCTACTCGATGGGCGGGGCGTGTGCGGTGGCCTGCGTGCGCAACTCCGACCGCGCCCAGGTCGTGCGCGGGCTGATCCTGGACGCCCCGGTCCTCGACTGGGGTCCCGTCGTGCACCGGGCCGCGCGCGAACGCGGCCTTCCCGCGGTCGTCCTCACGGCCCTGCTGCCCGCGACGATGGCGCTGGCCCGCGCACGCGTCGGGATCGACTGGTCCGAACTCCGGTCGGACCCGGCCGCGCTGGCGCATCCGACGTTGCTGATCCACGGGGACGCGGACGGCGTCGTGCCCGTCGAGTTGTCCGACGCGCTCGCGCACGCCCGCCCCGACGTCGTCACCTACCTGCGCGTGCCGGGCGCCGACCACGTACGCAGCTGGAACGCCGACCCCCACGTCTACGAGATGTCGGTGCGCTGCTTCCTCGAGGCGCTGGCCTGATCAGCCGCCCCGCACCTGCGCGACGTCGAGGCCCTCGAAGATCACGTTGTCGGCCAGCCGACGCGCGCGGGCCAGGTCGTCGGTCGATGCGACCGTCCACGCGATGACCGTCGAGTGGCGACGGATGCGCTGCACCGCGGGGTGTTCGAGCCCGCCGACCCAGTAGGACACGGCGGCGGGCCGCACCATCCGGGAGAACCGCAGGGTGTCCAGCGACCACCGCACCACCGCCGGGATGCGCGGGTCGAAGATCCCGCCGGCGGTCAGGACCCGGGCCACGTCCCCCGCGTTGCGTCGGAACCACCGCAACGTGTCGGGATTGAACGAGGCGACGCAGGTCGGTCCGCGGTGGGCGGCGAGGACCGCGGCGACCGCCGGCTCGAGTGCCCCCGCCCTGGCATCGAGGTTCTTCACCTCCACCATCGCCGGCGCGTCTCCGAGCACGTCGAGGGCCTGCGCGAGGGTCGGGACCCCACCGTCGGCGAAGTCGAGGCGACCAAGGTCGTCAGCGGTCCAGGCGTCCACCAGGCCCCGCACCCCGGTGACGCGTTCGAGGTCCCGGTCGTGGACGACGACCGGGACGCCGTCGACGGAACGGTGGACGTCCAACTCGACGCCGACGCCGGCCGCCGCGGCTGCGGCGAACGCGGCCAGGGAGTTCTCGGGGACCTCGGCGTCGTGCAGACCGCGATGGGCGAGTGGGACCTCGCGCAGCCAGCCCGCCGAGGAGCTCGTCACCCGAGCATCCGCGCCAGGTCCACCGCCGCATACGTGAGGATGGTCCCCGCACCCGCCCGTCGGATCGACAGCACCGACTCGGCCATCGCCCGCGGTCCGTCGATCCATCCGTTGGCGGCCGCCGCCTGGACCATCGCGTACTCCCCGGACACGTGGTAGGCGGCGACGGGT
>JBFJMP010000021.1:0-12835 GCA_041633895.1 Nitriliruptoraceae bacterium | reverse complement strand
GGGCGAGGCACTCCACGACTGGCGCATCCTGTTCGGGACGCTCCACGCGCGCTTCGACACCGGGGACTTCGCAACGGGAGCGCGCCTCGTCGCCGCGGTGGCGGACGCCGCGGACGCCGTCGACCACCACCCCGATGTCACCCTGACCTACCCCCGCGTCGACATCCGCCTCACCAGCCACGACGTCGGCGGCGTGACCCAGCGCGACGTCCGGCTCGCCCGCACGATCAGCGCCTTGGCTGCCGACCTCGGTGCCACGCCACGTCCGGAACAGACCCAGGCGATCGAGTTGGCGCTGGACACGCCCGACCACACGACCGTCAAGGCTTTCTGGGTCGCGCTCCTCGGCTACCGCGCCCACCCGGAGCGCGACGACGAACTCAACGACCCGTTCGGCGTGCTGCCGACCATCTGGTTCCAGACCACGGAACCCCACGACCCGCCTCGACAGCGCTGGCACATCGACGTCCGCATCCCGCCCGAGGTCGCCGGATCCCGCATCGCCGCCGCCCTGGCTGCGGGTGGTGCACTCGTCAGCGACGAGTACGCCCCGTCGTTCTGGGTGCTGGCCGACCCCGACGGGAACCGCGCCTGCATCACGACGTGGCTCGACCGCGACCAGACCTGACCGGTCCCGACGCGCCCTGTCATGCGCCGCAGGTGCGACCGAGCCAGTCCAGCGTCACCGCCCACGAGTCGTCGCGCGGGTCGATCACGGTGAAGTGGTCGCCGGCGACCTCGACGAGTTCGGCACGGTCGCCCACGGCAGCGGCGTACGTCCGGGACTGCTCGACCGGGACCAGTGGGTCGGCGGGCGCATGCACCAGCAGGACCGGGGCATCCGGGGTCAGCGCCACGGGGTCGACGATTCGGTAGCGGTCGGGGTCCTCGTCCGGCGTCGCCCCGACGAACGCCGTGACGGCAGGGCCACCGACCCCGGAGGCTGCGGCGTCGGCAAGTGCGAGCACCCCGGCCTGGCTGACGACCGCGCAGGGCACGACGCGCGGTCGTGCCCCCGGTGCCTCCGCGGGCAGTGACCCACGCGAGGCGGCCCACACGGCGAGGTGGCCCCCGGCGGAGTGGCCGACGAGTGCCACACGGTCGAGGTCCAGGGCTTGCGACGTCTCCACGTCGGCGAGGGCGTCGACCGCGGCGGCGACGTCGTCGAACGTCGCCGGGAACCCGCCACCGCTGCCGACCCGCCGGTACTCGACGTTGGCGGTCGCGTACCCGCGCCCCTGCAGGTCGCGTGCCAGCGGCGCCATCAGGTCCAGTCCGTACTGGTCGCTCCAGAACCCACCGTGGACGAGGACCACGACCGGCGCCGCCCCCTCCCCCGGCGGGACCGCGAGGTCGATGAACTGGGACGGGTCGTCGCCGTAGGGGTGTCGTGCCACCTGCTGCTCCTGCTCGTGTGTCGTGCACGCGACCAGGGCGAACGCGGCGAGGATCAACGCCATCCAGCGCAGGGATAGGCTCACGGCGTGTCTCCTGCCCGCGAACTCCTCCGTCCACGATGGGTCGTCGCCCACGTCGTGATCCTTGCCGTCCTGATCACGTTTCCCCAACTCGGGATGTGGCAACTGGACCGCTGGAACGAGGAGAAGGACCTGGCGGCGCGCATCGAGGCCCGCGTCGACGGTGCCCCACTCGCGCTCGCGGACGTGCTCACGGTGGCCGGTCCGACCGACCCCGCGACGAGCCTCGACGACCTCGAGTTCACCCCGGTCGTGGCCACCGGGACGTACCTCGCGGACGAGGAGGTGGCCCACCGCAACCGTGCGTTGGAGGGACAGGCCGGCTTCGACTGGCTCACACCCCTCCTCCTGACCGGTCCCGGGGACGACACCGCGATCCTGGTGCGTCGGGGGTTCGTCACCGCGACGCGCGCGGCTGGGTCCGAACCCACTGCCGCACCCCCGCCGACGGGAACCGTGACCGTCACCGGTTGGCTCGAGGTGTCCGGCACCCAGCCCGGCTTCGGGCCGTCGGATGCCGACGAGGGGGACCTCGACCTCGTGTTCCAGGCCGACGTGGCCCGCATCGACCAGCAGGTGTCCGCCGACCTGCTGCCCATGATCCTGCACCTGCGCGTCCAGGACCCGAGCCAGCCCGGCCCGCTCCCCGTCGCGCAACCCGTGCCCGAGGTCGACACGACCCAGAACCTGTCCTACGCGGGCCAGTGGTTCGCCTTCACCGCCATCGCCGCCATCGGCTACGCCATCGTGCTGTGGCGACGACTGCGGCACCCCGAGCCGCCCTCGGACCCGTCGCTAGTCTGACGCGAGAGCGAAAGGCAGCGAGCGTGGAGCGAGCCGAGCGGACCGCCCCGGTGGTGGTCCAGCGCGCGACGAGCGACCGCTCCTGGCCTGCCCCTGACGTCGTGGCGGTCGAGGAACCGCTCGCCATCCGCGTGCGCGCCGGCGATCGGGTCGCGACCGTCGGCGTCACGATGCGAACCCCCGGCGACGACCACGAGCTCGCCGTCGGATGGTTGCTGGCCGAGGGCGTGCTGCGCTCGCGCCGAGACGTCGCCGACGTGTCGTGGTGCGTTCGCGACGACGCCACGCCCACCCAGAACTTCAACGCCGTGACCGTCCAGTTGACCGCTCACGTGCTGCCAGACCTGTCGTCGCTGGACCGCCACGGCCTGGTGAGCTCGGCGTGCGGCGTGTGCGGACGCGCGACCCTCGACGCGCTGGAGGCGGCTGGCCTGCGCCGGGTCGAGGATGACCTGCGAGTCGGCCTCGACGTGCTGACGTCGTTGCCGGCGCGGCTGCGTGCCGGTCAGCCCACGTTCGACGAGACCGGCGGACTGCACGCCGCGGGGCGCGCAGACGCGGCCGGGGCGCTGCTCGACGTGCGCGAGGACGTCGGGCGCCACAACGCCGTCGACAAGCTGCTCGGGGCGGCGCTGCTCGACGGGGACCTGCCGTGGTCGGACCAGGTGCTGGTCCTCAGCGGTCGGGCCTCCTACGAACTGCTGCAGAAGGCCGCTGTCGCCGCCGTGCCGATCGTGGCCGCGGTCGGGGCCCCGTCGTCGTTGGCCGTCCAGGTGGCCGACACGTTCGGGATCACCCTCGTCGGGTTCCTCCGCGACGAACGCGCCAACGTCTACACGCATCCCGACCGCATCGCGACCTCGGCCCCCGTGCCGGCCCGCGATGAGACCATGACGGGGAGCCGATGACGGATGAGCTGCGGGCCCTGGGCCCGGACGAGTTGCGGGCCTTCGGCCCGACCGAGCCGACCGGCCGTCTGAAGATCAGCGAACCCCGCGACGTCGCCGCCGGCGTGCCCGCCGTGATGTCCACCATGCGACACATCACCCGTGAGGCCGGCCTCCTCCGCGGCCTGCCGCTCCTGCGCGACGCGAACCAGCACGACGGCTTCGACTGCCCGTCGTGCGCCTGGCCGGACCCCGACGGCGAGCGGTCGTTCGCCGAGTTCTGCGAGAACGGCGCCAAGGCCATCGCCGACGCCGGAACCCGCGACGTGGTGACGCCGACGTGGTTCCAGCGCTTCACCGTCCACGAACTCGCCGCCATGACGGACCGCGACCTCAACCGCAGCGGCCGCATCACCGCCCCCGTCGTCCGGCGCGCGGGGTCGGACCGGTTCGAGGCGATCTCGTGGGACGACGCGTACGCCCTCGTCGGACAGCGCCTGCAGGCGCTGTCCTCACCGGACCGTGCGCTGTTCTACACGTCGGGGCGGGCCTCCAACGAGGCCGCCTTCCTGTACCAGCTGTTCGCCCGTGCCTACGGCACGAACAACCTGCCGGACTGCTCGAACCTGTGCCACGAGTCGTCAGGTCGTGCCCTGGGCTCGACCATCGGGATCGGCAAGGGCACGGTCCTGCTCGAGGACTTCCCGCAGGCCGAGGTCGTGGTCGTCATCGGCCAGAACCCCGGCACCAACCACCCGCGGATGCTGACGGCCCTCCAGGAGGCGGCCGAGGCCGGCGCGACGATCGTTTCGGTGAACCCCATGCGGGAGGCCGGACTGGTCACGTTCCGCAACCCGCAGGACTTCGCCCGCCCGTCGCGGTGGAAGGCTGCGGCAACCGGAACGGATCTGGCGTCGATGTTCCTGCCGGTGCGCATCGGTGGCGACCTCGCGCTGCTGACCGGCGTGCAGAAGGCGCTGCGGGAGCGCGACCTCGACGGACGGGGCGGCATCGACCACGCGTGGCTCGACACGCACGCCGTCGGGTTCGACGACCTCGCCGCCATCCTGGACGCGGCGGACTGGGACACGATCGAACGCGAGGCCGGCGTCGACCGCGCGCGCATCACCGAGCTGGCCGACCTGCTCGCGGGCACGGACCGCATCATCTGGTGCTGGGCGATGGGCCTGACCCAACACGAGCACGCCGTGGGAACGATCCAGCAGATCGTGAACCTGTCCCTGCTGCGCGGGGCCATCGGCCGCCCCGGTGCCGGCCTGTGCCCCGTGCGCGGCCACAGCAACGTGCAGGGCGACCGCACCGTCGGCATCTGGGAGCGCGCCACCGACGCCTTCCTCGACCGCCTGGCTGCGGGTGTCGGGTTCACGCCACCGCGCGAGCACGGCCTCGACGTGGTCGACGGCATCCGGGCCATGCACGCCGGCGACGTGGACGTCCTCGTCTGCCTCGGCGGCAACTTCCTGTCCGCAGCCCCCGACACGCGCTTCACCGCGGCTGCCATGGACCGCCTGGACCTCGCGGTGCACATCGCCACCAAGCCCAACCGCAGCCACCTGGTCGGCGACGGTACGACGCTCCTCCTGCCGTGCCTCGCCCGGACCGACCTCGACGTCCAGGCCAGCGGACCCCAGTTCGTCACCTGCGAGAACTCGATGGGGATCGTCGACACGTCCCGGGGGAACCGGACCCCGGTGGCGGACACCCTGCGCTCCGAACCGGCGATCGTGGCGGGCCTGGCCGCGGCGACCCTCGGCCCCACCACGCCGGTGGACTGGCACGACCTCGTCGAGGACTACGACCGGATCCGTGACCTGATCGAGGCCAGCATCGAGGGCTTCGACGACTACAACCGGCGCGTTCGCGAGCGGGGCGGGTTCGCCCTGCCGAACGCCCCCCGCCTCGGCCGCTTCGACGGACTGCCCGACGGCCGGGCACGACTCACCGCCTACGAGGTGCCGACGACGGACCTCGCCCCGGGCGACCTCGTGATGATGACGATTCGCAGCCACGACCAGTTCAACACCACGATCTACGACAACGACGACCGCTACCGCGGCGTCCACGACGAACGACGAGTCGTGTTCCTCAATCCGACGGACATGGCGGCGCTCGGCCTGACGACCGGTGATCGCGTCGACCTGGTCGGTCGCCATGGGGACGGCGACCGGCGCGCCCCGAACTTCCTCGCCGTGCCCTACGACCTCCCCCGCGGCAACTGCGCGACCTACTTCCCGGAGGCCAACGTCCTCGTCCCGATCGACACCGTCGCGCGCGACTCCAACACGCCAGCCAGCAAGTACGTCGTGATCGGCATCGAACGAGCCGACGAGGCACGCCCGTGAGCGACGACCTCCCCCCACCGTTCGGCGCCCTGGCCCGTGCCATGGCCGGTGACCCCGACGCCCCTGACGAGGCGTTCACCGACGACGTCGTGTTCCACGACCGCACCTCCGGAGACGAGCTCGACGGCATCGACGAGGTCCGCGAGGTGTGGGCCGAGTACGCCGGGCGTCGGGCCGTCGTCGAGATCGACGAGATCCTCGTCGGCGAGGGTCCTGGTGACGAGGAACGCGCCGCCGTGCGGTTCACGGTGTGGTTCCGTGCCGACGCACACCAGTACGCCCACCGCGGCACGGCGTGGGTCGGGCTTGACGCCGGACGCATCAGCGAGTGGGATGCCGTCTGGGTCGAGTCCGAGGAGGACCTGACCGCCTGGTCGGGCGACTGAGCACGAACAGCACGCCCGACTCCTGCAAACCACCGAAGGCTCGACGTGGAACCCGTCTACCGCACCGTGATCGGCCTGTGCATCGCCACGTTCAAGGCGAAGCGCTGGGACATCCGCGTCAGCGGCCACGAACACGTCCCCGCCACGGGTGGCGCGATCATCGCGACCAACCACATCTCCTACGTCGACTTCGTCTTCGTCGGCTTCGGCGTCCGCGTGGCCACACCGGACAAGCGCCTCGTGCGCTTCGCCGCCAAACGCGAGGTGTTCGACCACAAGGTGTCCGGTCCGCTCATGCGCGCGATGAAGCACATCCCCGTCGACCGCGCCGGCGCCGCGTCGGCCACCATCGACGAGTCCGTGTCACGCCTGCAGCAGGGACAACTCGTCGGCATGTTCCCCGAGTCCACCATCAGCCAGTCGTTCGTCCCACTGCCCGGCAAGAACGGCACCGTCCGCATGGCCCAGCAGGCCGGCGTGCCGATCATCCCCGGCGCGGTCTGGGGCACCCACCGCCTGATGACGAAGGGACGACCGCGCGACTTCCGCTCCAACGTGGTCATGACGGTCGACTTCGACGCCCCGATGCACGTCGGGCCGGACGACGACCCGAACGAGGCGACCGCGGACCTCATGGGCCGGATCGGGGCGCTCGCCGACTCGGCCCAACGCTCGTACCCGCAGGCACCCGAGCCGGGCGAGGACCCGTGGTGGGTGCCGGCCCACCTCGGCGGCACCGCCCCGACCCCGGCCGAGGCCGAGGCGTGGGCGAAGGAGGCGGCGCGCAAGCGCCGCGAAGAGCGGCGGGCGTCGTGAGCGAGCGCGGTCCCGGACCCCGCCCCGGACCTTTGGGGTGGTCGAACCAGATGCGCGACGAGCTGGCGCGGCTACCGGACACGGCGGCCAACATCCGTGAGGCGTCCGAGAACCTCAAGACCGTCAGCGCGCAGTTGGTCGACGTGTCCGCGATGCTCACGAAGATCGTGCGTGCGATGGACGCGACCGGGGTGTCCGAGGGACTCGAGCGCGTCGAACGCGTGGGCCGTGACCTCGAGCAGGTGCGCAGGATGATGACGGTCCCTCGCAACCTCGATCAGGCGGCCCAGCGCCTCGACGACATCGTCGCCGGCCTGGGCAACGCCGTGCTCGGCCAGCGCCGGACCCCGCCGGCCGAGACGACCCCAGACGACGCCTGACCATCAGCGCCGGCGTCAGCGTCGCCAGGTGGTCACGCCCGCACGGTCCTTGAGGGGTCGCAGGAAGTCGTTCTGCCTCGACGTCGACAGGTCGGGTGGGTCACCGACGTCGGTCAACGTCACGGCCGACGCGCCGAGCAGGTCCGCGAGTCGAGCCACCTCGGCCACGAGGCCGTCGGCCGTCGTCGGTCGGCGCTCGTCCACCCACGCGACCCGAACGTCGAGGGTGCGCTTGCGGCTGTCCCAGTCGTGGTCCCACACCCCGCTGACGCGCCCGTCGACGAGCAGCGTCGCGGTGGCGTTGCCCTGCGGCGACCACACGACCGACGGGTCCAGTCCGTGCAGGAGGCGCGCACGGTCCTTCCAGGCGACCAGCAGGACGTCCCACACCGGGAGCAGCCGCACCCCGGTCGGCACCGCCGTCGCCGTGTCGCCGACCGCCAGCATCCCCGCATCGTTGCTCGCCCCGGCCGCGTCGATGGCATCAGCCGTGTCGACGACCGTCCATCCGGTCCACCACTGCACGTCCTCGGCCGTTGCCGGCCCGTAGGCCGACAGGTACCACCGGACGAGCTCGGCGCGGGCCGCCGTCACGTCGCGCGGGCGGGGCAAGCCCGGGAGCCAGTCGTCTCGTCGCGCATAGGACACACGCGCTGCCCGCCACGTCCCGCCGAGCCCGGCACGCACGACGTCGCCGCGAGCACACAGCCACTCGAGCAACGAGGACACCCCGTGACGGACCGTCTCGGCGTCCAGGTCGAGCGCCTCGGGGACCTGTGACGCCGACAGGGGGCCGTCGCCCAATGCGGCGAGCGCCCGCTCCCCCAACGCTTCGGCCATCGCCTCGTCGATGCCGGCGCTGCGCAGGTTGGGCCGGACCCGCGCGACCATCGTCGGACCCATGGCGGCGTCAACCGTCGGGAAGCGGTCACGGGGCACCAGGTGGGCCGAACCGCGCATGGCCCGCAGGTGGACCAGCGACCGCTCGTCGTTCGTCGCCGTGCGCAGGGCCTCGAAGCCGTGCTCGGAACGGACCAGCAGCGACAGCGTCGCCGTCGGGGCGGTCGAGTAGACGCCGCCCGTCCGGTCGACGGCGGCGACGAGGTCGAAGTCGTGGTCGCGGGCGAGCAGGCTGGCGGTGGGCAGGTCGGGAGTCATCATGGCCCGATCCTGACAGATCCGTCAGGGACGTGACCGCATCCGGACGTGGGAGACGTGCCACTCCTGGCCACCCCGGAACCCGAAGAGCTCGGCACAGGCGATCGTGAACACGCGCCAGCGGTGGAACCAGGCGCGTGCGGCCCGATCGCCGTCCACGTCCGCGAACAGCTGGAGGATGCGATCGCGGTTGCCGTCGAGGCGCTCCAACCAGGCCTCGCACGTGCGCTGGTAGTGGGTGCCGTCCACGACCCAGGTCCGGTCGACGACGAGGTCGTCCTGCAGGCGCAGGAACAGGTCGTGGCTGGGCATGACGCCGTCGGTGAAGAACGTCCGGGCCATCCAGTCGGCGTTGCCGCCGGCGTCGAACGGGTACAGCAGGTCCCGGTGCGCGAACACGTGCACGAACAGCTCACCACCGGGGCTCAGCCACCACCGGATCCGCCGCAGGAGCTCGGCGTGGTTGCGTACGTGCTCGAACATCTCCACGGAGACGACCCGGTCCCAGGCCGACTCGTCGCCGACGAAGTCGTTGACGTCGGCAGTCAGGACCGTGACGTTGTGGATGCCACGCTCGGCGGCGCGCTTGAGGATGTACTCGCGTTGCGACGGCGAGTTCGACACCGCCGTGATCCGCGAGGCCGGGAAGCGTTCGGCCATGAACAGGGTCAGGCTGCCCCAGCCGCAGCCGAGCTCCAGCACGTCCTGTCCGTCGGCCAGCCGGGCCCGGTCGACGGTGAGGCGCAGCATCCGGTCCTCTGCCTCGTCGAGGGTGCGGACGCCGTCGCCCCAGTGGCCGGACGAGTACTTCAGCCGTGCCCCGAGCATCAGCTCGAACAACTCGCTCGGGACCTCGTAGTGCTGGTCGTTCGCCGTCCCGGAGGACAGGGCCACGGGACCGACCGACCAGGCGTCGAGGAGTGCCTGCTTGCGCTCGTCCAGCCCAGCACGGTCATCGGCGGCCTCACGCGCCAGCCGCCGCCGCAGCAACTGCCGCACCACCGCGCGCAGGAGTGGGTCGGGCAGCAGGCCACGGTCCACCACGGCATCGACGACGCGCCCACCCAGGGTCCGCGACCCGCTCATGCCGCGCCTGCGCGTGCGGTGACGTTCGCGGCATCGAGGTGGGCCTCGTGGACGAGTGCGAGTTCACGGCCGTACGGCCCAACGCCCAGCGTCCCGTTCATCGGCCGCGTCAGGACCACCTGCAGGTCACCGATGTAGCGCGCGAGGAACGCCGCCTCGCAGTACGCGAGGTAGAACTCCCACATCCGCATGAAGCGGTCGTCGAAGCCGAGTTCGCGGACGGCGTCCACCTCACCGAGGAAGCGCTCGCGCCACCGGCGCAACGTCTCGGCGTAGTGGATGCCGATGTTCTCGACCTCCTCCACGTAGAGGTTCGAGTGGTCCCCCATCGCCTCACACATGGCCTCCAGCGACGGGAGGTGGCCGCCGGGGAAGATGTAGCGCTGGATGAAGTCGGGGCGCCGGCGGTAGGCGTCGTAGCGCTGCTCGGGGATCGTGATGACCTGGATCGCGGCCAGCCCGTCCGGCGCGAGCAAGCGGTCGACCTGTTCGAAGTACGTGCCGAGGTAGCGATGTCCGACCGCCTCGAGCATCTCGATGGACACGATGCGGTCGAAGCGGCCCCGGACCTCGCGGTAGTCCACGAGGCGGATGTCCACCAGGTGGTCGAGCCCCTCGGCCACCATCCGGTCGCGGGCGTACGCGGCCTGTTCCTCGGACAGCGTGACGCCGGTGACGCGGCACCCGTGGGTGGCGGCCGCGTACGCCGCGAACCCGCCCCACCCACAGCCGATCTCGAGGACGTGCGTGTCGGCGTCGATCCGCACCTTGTCGGCCAGCCTGCGGTACTTCGCGAGCTGGGCCTCCTCGAGGGTCGCGCCGGGGTGGTCGAAGTACGCCGCGGAGTACGTCATCGTCTCGTCGAGGAAGCAGCGGTACAGGTCGTTCGACAGGTCGTAGTGCGCACCGATGTTCCTCCTGGACTGACCGAGGCGGTTCGCCCGCAACTGGTGGACCATCACGTCGCCCGCGATGTTCAGCAGGGCGGCCGGTGTCAGGCGCTTGAGTGCGGCGCGGTTGGCGACCAGCAGTCGGAACAGGGCGACGAGGTCGTCACTGCTGAACTCGCCGTCCATGTACGCCTCCCCGACGCCCACCGACGCACCCGTGACCATGTGGCGGAAGAACGCCCAGTCGTGGACGACGAGGTCCGCCGTCAGGTCGGCATCCGGGTCCCCGAAGTCGCGCCAGCGGCCGTCGGGGCGCACGAGGCGGAGCCGTCCCACCCGGATGTTCTCGAGCATCGACGTGACGAACCCGAGGTGGCGCAGGTCCTGACGTGACGGAGGCGGGGCGAGGTCGGTCGTCATGCGAGGAACTCCTGGTCAGCGACGGCATCGAGGCCGGTGGCCGGTGGAATGGGGCGGCGGTGGACGTGCACCCGGTCCCGCCACAGGCGCAGGGCCTGCCAGTGGATGAGCGCGATCGTCCGCAGCGTCACGAGTGGATGGCTCAGGACCGCACGCCAGAGGCTGGCCGTCGTCAGCGGCGCGGCTGTGGCGGACTGGGTGGCTTCGAGGAGCAGGCCGTCACCGTCGGAGACCGCCATGTGCACCGCGACGCGCTCGACGTCCGTCGCAGGGTCTGGCGTGGCGACTGGCGGCCGGATCGTGAAGTCGTAGGTGAGTCCGTCGATGGGCAGGAACGGCGAGACATGGAAGGCCTTGTCGGTCGTGGCGGTCACCGTGTGCCCGCTGCCCTCGAGGTCGTCGAGCAGGTAGGCGTGCCAGTCCCCGAACGTGTTGCGCACCTCGGCGACGACCAGGACGAGGGCACCGTCGGGGTCGAACGCGAACCACCACGACACGGGGTTGAACACGTGTCCGGCGACGCGGGGGTCGGCGACCAGCAGGAGGCGTCCGTCCGGCAGTGACGTGCCCTGCGCTGCGAGCCAACGCCGAACCTTCTCGCGCAACGGCAGGTCCTCGGGACCGAAGTGGTCCTGGGTGCGCAGGCCGATGGGCCAGCGGCGGCCGGGGCGCAGGCCCACGACCTCCGCGGCGTGCGCGTCGAACTCGTCGACGTCCACGAGCAGGTGCCAGAGTCGGTACCGGAAGGCGTTGTCGCTGTGACGATGGCGACGGTGGCTGACGGTCCCCGTCAGGACCCGTGAGCGCCACGCCGTCATGACGGCCACCGGATCCCGAAGCGCGCCGCGACGCGCAGGGCGGACACCAGACCGTCCTCGTGGAATCCGTAGCGAAGGTGCGCCCCGGCGAACCACGTCCGCTGCCGTCCCTGGATCGCTTCCATCCGGTCCTGCGTCGCGACCGAGTCCGGCGTGAAGACCGGATGCATGTAGGTCATCCGACGACGCACCGTGCCGACGCGCGGTTCCCGCGGGGGGTTGAGCGTCACGACGTGGTCCACGTCGGTGTCGAGTGGCTGGAGGCGGTTCATCCAGTACGACAGGCTCACGGCGGGCTCGGGGGACCGACAGTCGGTGAGGCGGTAGTTCCATGATGCCCATGCCGCCCTGCGCGTGGGCAGCAACGTCGTGTCCGTGTGGAGCCACGTGTCGTTGGTCGAGTACTCCCACGCTCCGAGGAGCGCCTTCTCGTCGGGCGACGGGTCCGCCAACATGGACAGCGCCTGGTCGGCGTGCACCGCGACGACGACGTGGTCGAAGCGGTCCGTGGCACCCGACGCCGTGCGGACGTCCACACCACGCGCGTCGCGGCTGATCGCGACGACGGCATCCCCCGTGCGGATCCCGTCCCGGTACGGCGCGGTGAGGGCGGGGATGTAGGTGGACGTGCCGCCACGGACCGTGCGCCACGGATGGTGGGTGGTCACACCGAGCAGGCCGTGGTTGTCGAAGAACGTGAGGAGGGTGTCGAGGGGGAAGTCGAGCACCGGTCCCGTCCCGGTGGACCAGATCGCGGCGGCCATGGGCGCGAGGTAGTGATGGGTGAACTCGTGCGTGAACCCCACCATGTGCACGAAGTTGCCGATGGTGAGGTTCGTCCGGCGCGAGTCGTCGGCGATCCGACGACCGAGGCGGTTGAACCGCAGGATGTCGGCGACGAACCGCACGTAGCGCGGGTCCGCGAGGTTGCGCGGTTGTGCGGCGATGCCGCGCGGAGTCCCGGCGTACTCGAGGTCGCAGGCATCACAACGCAGCGACCACGACATGTCCGAGGCCGTCGTCTCCACGCCGAGTTCGTCGAACAGGCGCGTCAGCATCGGGTAGGTCGGCGCGTTGTGGACGATGAAGCCCGTGTCGATCGCGACCTGCCCCGAGGGCGTCGTCACGTCCACCGTGTTCGTGTGCCCACCCAGTCGGCCTCGCCCCTCGTAGACGACGACGTCGTGGGCGCGCGCCAGCAACCAGGCACTGGCGAGTCCGGAGATGCCGGCGCCGACGACGGCGATGCGCACGAGGCAGGACCTTGGTGTGGGGACACACCTCGTTCGGCGCGCCCGACCTCGCGGATGGCCGGACGCGAAGCGCCGCCAGCACCGTGGTTCGTAGGC
>JBFJMP010000020.1:0-12867 GCA_041633895.1 Nitriliruptoraceae bacterium | reverse complement strand
GACCTCGCCCAGACCTTCGACCTCGTCACCCGCGGGCCGTTCCGTCTGCTGACGCTGCCGGTGGCCGTCTACGGCGCGTGGCGTTCGACCGGCTGAGGCCAGCCACGCCCGTCGGTCAGGGTTCCTGGCGCTGGAGCACCTGGCAGGTGTCCGCGTCGACGAGCCACACGACCACCCGGTCGAGGTCGTTGTTGGGATCGGGCAGCAGCGTCACGTAGACGACCACGTCGGCCCCGGTCTCGTCCTCGGCGAACTCGACGTACGCGAGGACCGGCAGGTCGACCGCGGCGTCGACGACCGCATCGAGGCACTCGGACGCCGCGGCGCGGGCCACGGTCTGGGTGTCCATCTCGCCGTCCTCGGCGGCGTCCGCGGTCGGCTCGGGGCCGTAGCGGTACTGGTCGAGGAACGCGCGGGCGTCGTCGACCGAGCGGGCCCGGTCCACCGCGTCGTTGACGACCGGTTCGGTCAGGAGTTGGCCGACGTCGCTGCCGGTCAGGGTGCGCCCGAGGGCGACGACGACCGGCTGGAACGGCGGCGCCTCGGCCGTCTCCGGCTGGAGCATCGTGGCATCCATGCCCTCGTCCGCCAGGGCCGCCTCGTCCTCCATGGGTTCGAGGGCGGCGGTCGGGGCACCGTCGGCGTCGTCGGCACCTCCGCCGGTGCCCAGCACGGACACGCCGGCGATCACGGCCACGACGGCTGCCGCGGCTCCGCCGATGGCGCGCCAGTTGCGGGTCGGGGCGGCCTTCCGTGCCCGGCGGGCGGCGAGTTCGTCACCGAGGACGACGTCGAGTTCCTGACCGATGCGGGACCGCAGGGACGCGGAGAACTCGGCGGGCACCGGGACGTCGCCGAGGTCGCCCAGCGCACGTTCCGCGGCGCGGATGGCGTCGAGGCGCGCACGCAGGCCGGCATCGCGGGCGAGGTCGGCCTCGAGGGCCGCGGTCTCGTCCGCGTCGAGTGCGCCGTCCAGGTAGGCGGCAAGGCGCTCGCCGGTGTCCACAGGGTCGTCCAGTCTCGTTCGGGTTCGGGTTCGGGGCGGGTTCAGGGTGTCGTGTCAGGAAGGCGTTCCGGTGGTGGGACGCCGTCCGAACGGCGATGGTTGCGTGGCGGTCTGCTGGCCGTCAGGACGGGGGTCCACGTGGGTCACCCGGCGTTGGGCCACTGCGGGACCGTGGGCTCGCTGCCGGTGTGGCGTCCGAGGGGCTCGAGGACTCCCGCGGGTCGTCGCCGAGGAGTTCGGCCAGGCGGGCGCGGGCACGGAACACCCGGGACTTGATGGTCCCCACGGGCATGTCCAGGACCTCGGCGGCCTCGGGGTACGACAGGCCCTCCACCGAACACAGGATCAGCAGCGTCCGGGACAGGTCGTCGAGCTGCGCCAGGGCGGCCTGGACGAGCATGGACGTCTCGAGGGCGGCGACGTCGTCCGGGGCGACGTCCGGGTCGGTCCCGGAGTCGATCTGGGCGCGGGTGACGTCTGCGACCGGCGTCTGGGGCCGGCGGGCGTGCTTGCGCGCGAGGTCCCGGCTGGCGTTGACCGCGATCCGGTAGACGAACGTCGACAGCTTCGCGTCGCCCCGGAACTGCTCTGCCCGACGCGCGAGGTGCAGGAAGGTGTCCTGCGTGGCCTCCTGCGCGTCGTCGTGCGAGCCCAACTGCCGGAAGCAGATGGCGTAGACCCGCCGTTCGTAGCGATCGAGGAGTTCGTGGAACGCGGACTCACGTGTGCCGCGCGCTCCCGTGGCGTCCACGTACGCGGCGAGGAGTTCCTCGTCCCCGACCCCCTCCCACGTCCCGGGGCCACCCACCTCGGGCCTGCTCATGGGGTGCCGCCCTCCGCCGCGGGGTCCGGTTCCGTGGCCGCTTCGGAGGCCGCCGGTGGCGTGTCGGAGGCACCGATGAAGGCGATCTCGGCGATGCCGGCCTGCTGGATGCCGGGCTCGATCTGGGGCAGCCGCGTCAACCACACCAGCCAGTAGCGTCCGGCAAGGGGTTCGTCGAGGACCAACTCCGCCCGCGCGTCCAGATCGGTGAAGCGCTGGACGGGGACGCCCCAGCCGACCAGGCCGTCCACCTCGTCGGGCACCTCGTCGGCGCGGTACAGGTCCACCGACGCCCCCGGGGCGGTGAAGTCGAGGAGGACGCTGGACACGTTCGCCTCGCCGAGGTCCACGTACAGGCCCACGCCCGACTTGTTGCCGCCGAACGGGACGCCGTTCGGTGCGCGGTAGCGCTCGGTGCGCCACGCCGTCTGGACGTCCCGGTCGATGGCGAACGGCAGCTCGCCGGGGTGCTCGCCGTCGCCCCCGAGGGGGTCGTAGTCGACGATCTCTGCGACCTCGAGGACGTTGTTCGGGGCCTCCGCGAGGCGTGCCGCGGCGTCGTCACCGTCGCCACGTGCCATCACGAACGCGAACCCGGCCAGCGCCATGCCGGCGACGAACGCGAGCCCGATGCGGACGCGTGAGCGTCGGTCGCCCGCCGCCATCCCCGGGTCCGTCACCGCGTTGGGGTCGACCTCGGGGAACTCGGGCAGTGTCGGGATCAGGGGCGGTTCGGCGTCGAGGAGTTCGCGGGTCAGTTCCTGCGGATCGCGGTCCTCGTTGATCGACCGCAGCGCGTAGGCCACCGCGGCGACCGTCCCGAAGCGCTCGTCCGGGTCGCGCCGCGTGCAGCGCACGATGACGTCCTCGAGGGTGCGGTCCACGTCGGCCCGGATCTGGCGGGGCGGCAGGATCTCGCGCGTGAGGCGGGCGGCGGCGGTGGCCGTCGGGGTGTCGCCGGCGTAGGCAGGGCGGCCGGTGAGGCACTCGTACAGGACCATGCCCAGGGCGTAGATGTCCGCGCGTTCGTCGACCTCCGAACCGGTGTACTGCTCGGGCGCGATGTAGGTGGCGGTCCCGACGGTCATGCCCTCCGCCGTCAGTTCCTGGGTCGAGGTCGACAGCGCCTTGGCGATCCCGAAGTCGGCGACCTTGAGGATGCCCTCGCGGGTGAACAGGATGTTCGCGGGCTTGATGTCGCGGTGGATCAGCGACTCCTCGTGCGCCTCGACGAGCGCAAGCGCGATCTGTTCGCCGATCGCCGCCACGGTGCGCCAGTCGTCGAACGCACCGCGCTCCTGGATCAGGTCCTTGAGCGTCGGGCCGTCCACGTACTCCATGACCAGGAACACGACGTCGTTCACGCGCCCCGAGTCATAGATGGCAGTCGCGTTCGGGTGGTGCAGGCGTGCCGCGTTGCGCGACTCGCGTTCGAAGCGCTTGACCGTGTCGTCGTCACCGACGAGGTGGGGGTGCAGGATCTTGATGGCGACCGAACGCTGGAGTTGCTCGTCGAAGGCGCGCCAGACGGTGGCTGCGCCGCCCGAAGCGATCTGCTCCTCGAGGAGGTAGCGCCCGTCCGGGCCCAGCTGGCGAATCGGTGGCCACGCCGAGAAGTCCCCCGACGAGTTCTGGTCGGGAGGTGTGTGCGACGTGGAACCTGCAGGTGTCACGTCGTCGTCGGTCGCCGCCTCGGGCGGCGTCGGCGAGTTGCTCACGGACTCCACTTCGAACGTCGCGTGGCGGACGGGGTGGTCCACTCACGCAGCCCCGGGATGTGCTGGGAGACGAACGTGGGCGCGTCCTTGGTCACCGTGAGGATCACGACGGACTCGTCCTCGTCGATCTCGAAGGTCACGATCTCGACCCCACGTTCGTCGGCCTCGGTGCGTGCAGCCTCCTCGGCCTCGTCGGGGTCACCGTTCGAGCGACGACTCTGCTGCATGACGTCGGCGGCGGCCTCGGCGATCCGCTCGGCGTCGCCGTCGAGGCTGACGGCCGTCACGACCATGCTCAGGCCCTCGTAGGCCACGAACCCGATCACGGCCATCGTCAGCGCGAGCTGCATGAGCCACGAGCTGATCATGTCACCGCGTTCGTCGCGCACTCGTGCCCCCAATGGGATCGGGCTGTGGGATCGGGCTGTGGGGTCGGGGCGCAAGTGTCCCACCCTCGCGCCCGAGATGCACGTCAGTCGGCTCCGTGCCCTGCACCTCGTCCTGTTCCTCGTCCTGCTCTTCGTCCTGTTCCTCGTCTGGGGCATCATCGCACGACCTCCAGCTTCGGCCGCCGCCGCCGCTGCGCCCCAGCGAGCAGCAGGCCCGCCACGACGGTGCCGATGGCGACGAGTGCCGTCCGGCTGATCGTGGTCGATCTGACCGAAATGGTTGCGGCGTCGAGTCGTCGCGTCCGGGTCGGGTCGTACACGGACACCGTGACGGGGAACGTGCCGCGCGACACGGCGCGCGTCGAGAAGGACACGGTCCGTGAACCGTTCGCCGGCAGGGTGACCAGCTGGGAGCGTTCCTCGTCGTCCCACAGGAGTCGGCCGGCCGAGTCGACCTCGACGAGCACCTCCACGGCACCTCCCGAGGTCCGCTGCAGGGTGATCGGGACGGTGCCGGTGTCCGACGTCAGCGTGATGCTGGCGCCCTCGGCGACCTCGACCGACCCGAAGGCGCCGTCGACGACGCGCCGGACGGCGGCGATCCCGTCTCCGGCGGTGCCGTCGGTGAACCGCTCGGTGGTGAGGGACCACAGGAGGGCGTCCTCGAGGCCGTCGATCGTCTGGTCGGCGAGTTCGGGGACACCGGCCGGCCGGGCGGCGCGCAGGGCGGTGATCAGCGCCCGTGCGCCCGTGATCTCCGCGGCCAGGACCGACGGCAGGGACGTCGCCGAGTTCGTGAGGGCCCGCTTCAGCGGTGACCGGACACGCTGGGCCTGGTTGGGGTGGGTGACGGCCAACCAGGGCGACTCGAGCAGTGAATCGAGCACGGCGGCTTCGACGCCCGGCTCGGGCGCCCACGTGGGCGGGGGCATGACGAGCAGCGCGCGGCCGGCCTGGCCGGGAGCCGTCAACTGCAGCAGTGCGGTCTCCGCTGCCAGGCGTTGGCCGACGGCGGCCGTCCCCAGGTAGGTGGGTGGGTCGTCGAGCAGGGCCGCGATGTGTGGGTCGGCGACCGTGGCCGTCCGCAACCGCGTCGCATCACCGTCCACCTCGACGTAGGCGTCCGGGAGGTCGGGGTTGGCGTCGAGGCTCGGGCCGTCGACCTGGTCGTAGTCCACGAGCAGGTGGCTGGCCTCCGAGAGGTTGACGACGTTGGCGGTCAGCGGGGTCGTGGCGGCGAACAGGTCGACGTCGGGCGCGCGCCCCAGGAGGGCGTCGGTCCTCGTCCGGGCGGTGTCGACCGCCGTCGCGGCGAGGTCGGACACGGGGGGTGGGCCGGCGGCCAGCGTCGCCACGTCCACCCGGGCGTACGGGCCGAGCACCGGGGCGTTCGGCAGGGCCTGGGCGAGCGTCCGGATGCGGTCGAGGAGGCTGGCGGCCCAGACGGCGGCGGGGTCGTCAGCCTGCACGGTCGTGGCGTCCGTGAGGGTGAAGCCGTCGGCCCGGTCGGCGAGTTCCTGCAGCAGGGCGGCGTCGGGCGACAGGAGGACCTGCGAGTCGGGATGGTCCTCGAGAGCGGCCAGGAGGCGGTCGATCCGTCCGCCGGGCTCGAGGTCCTCGGGCAACGCCTCCGGGTAGGTGCCGCTGGGCTCGCGGGTGGCCGTGGAGGCCAGCGGCCAGACGATCGTCGTCTGCAGGGGTGCCTCGGGCGCGACGGTCAGGTGGACGACGGCCGTCACCACGGTCGTCGCCTCGACGCCGTCCTCGGTGAGGGTCAGCGAGACGGGATGGACGGCATCGGTGCCGGTCCACGGGACGGCGTCGGCGGGGATCGTGAGGCGGACCCCGGCCGCCGCGCCGGGCGGGAGGTCGCCGCCGTCACGGATCTCGACGTCGTGACGTGCCTGTGGGCGTGACTGCAACTGCTGGTCGTCGAGGGCCTCCTGCAGGACGCTGCGGGCCCGCACAGCAGGATGGATCCCGAGGGTGAGGGTCAGGTCGGAACGTGCCTCGTCACCGTCGTTGAGGACCAGGGCCCGCACGACCAGGTCCTCGACGTCGTCGTCACCCTCGACCACCGGACCCCGGAGGTCGTCGATGCGGGTGATGACCACGCGGAGGTCCGCGCCGACGTCCTGTGCGGTCACCGGCAGTGGCGGAACGCCGACGAGCAGGCTCGCGACCACGAGGAACACGAGCAGGACCGACGCCACCCCCGGCCAGCGCCGGTGGGCGCTGGTCATCCTGAGTCCGTCGCACGGACGGGTTGTCCCCGCGACGGTTCGAGGGTCATGGCCGACTCCACGAGTCGACGCTCGTTCCGGTGTGCCAGTCGCACCAGGGCGATCTCGATCGGTACCCACTCGACGGCATCCGCCTCGTCGTCACGTTCACCTGCCGGGTGCCCATCCCACCACATGAACCAGTAGTGGACGTACTTGTGGTACCGCACCTCGTCGGGGCGCCACACGAACCAGTAGTCGATCGTGCCGAGGAGGTCCGTGATCACGGCCCCGTGACCGGTCTCCTCGCGGACCTCGCGGAGCGCCGCCTCCTCGGCGGTCTCGCCGTCCTCGAGTCCACCCTTCGGCAGGGTCCACTGGGCCCGCCCGGCCGCGTTGCGGCGCGCGATGAGCAGGACCCAGCGACGTCCGTCGTCCCGGTCGTCGCAGACGACGCCACCGGCGGACGTCGCTCGACGCGTGGGATACCTCGACATGCATCGAGCCTACCGACGGGTACTGGAACCGAGCGCGAGGGTCCTGCCCGCCGGGGCGGTTCGCGGTGTGGCAGGCTGCTGCCGTGGAGACCTCGATGACGATCGACCCCACACCGGGGCTGCGGGTGCCGCTGAGGCGGGCCCAACTCATGAGCGCCTGGATGCTGCTCGCCATCGGCACCGTCGTCCTCGGCGTCGGCTGGTACGGCGGGGTCGACGCGGTGACCCACATCCTCCCCGAGTTGTCGTCGATGAAGGCGAACACGGCGACACTGATGCTGCTGATCGGCGTCGCCCTGCACCCGGCCGTGGCCGCGCGTCACCGCGGGGTCGTCCTCACGACCACCGCCGTGGTCGTCGTGGTCGCGGTGGTCACCCTCGTCCAGTACGTGGCGGACCTGGACGTGGGCGTGGACGAACTGCTCGTGGTCGACCGGTTCTCGGCCGGCACCGCGTCTCCTGGTCGCATGGGCCTGAACAGCGCGATCTGCTTCGTCTGCGTCGGACTGAACCTGTTCCTCTCGGCCCTCGACGACCGCCCTCGGGCCGCGTTCCACCTGACGCTCGTCGGCCTCAGTGGGCTGTTGTCGGTGCTCGCCCTGTTGGGGTACGTGTTCGGCGTGGTGAGCGTGCGCGGGATCGCCAGCGCAACCGAGATGGCCCTGCACACGGCGGTGGCGTTCACGATCGCACTGGTGGGGGTCGCCATCCGCCTGTCCGACCGGCCGCCCTTCGACCTGATCGCCTCACCCGGATCGGGCGGCCAGTCGGTGCGCCGGCTCGTGCCGGCCACGGCCGGGGCGCTGATCGTGGTCGGCCTGGTCGTCCAGTGGGCGCGGTCCCTGTCGGCACTCGAGGACGCGTCCACGGAGTTGGCGTTCCAGGGCGCGCTCGGCATGGCCGTCGTCATCATCATCGCCTTCGCGACCGGACGACGGCTGGACCTGATCGGCCATCGGGCCGCGCGAGCAGCGGCCGAGGTCGAACGCGCACGCGACGAACTGCGGATGCTCAACGCCGAGCTGGAGCGCCGCGTCGAGGAACGGACCCGCGAGTTGGCCGACGCGAACGAGGAGTTGGCCCGGTCGAACCGGGAACTGGAACAGTTCGCGTACGTGGCCTCACATGACCTGCAGGAGCCCTTGCGGATGGTGTCGGGGTTCGTGTCGCGGATCGGGGACCGCTACGGCGACCAGCTCGACGACCGTGGCCAGGAGTACGTGCGGCTCGCCGTCGACGGGGCCGAACGGATGGCGGCGCTGATCGACGCGCTCCTGCGCTACTCCCGGGTCGGTCGCGCGGAGCTGCAGTTCGACGACGTCGACCTGGCTGACGTGCTCGAGGAAGCGGTCTGGTCGCTGCGCACGAACATCGCGGAGTCGGGGGCGACCGTCGACGTCGGCGAGATGCCCGTGGTGACCGCCGACCCGGTGTTGATCACCCAGGTGTTGCAGAACCTCCTGGGGAACGCCCTGAAGTTCCAGGCCCCGGACCGCGCCCCGCACGTCGTCGTCTCGTCGCGGCCCGAGGGGGACGGCCACCTCATCGACGTGCAGGACAACGGGATCGGCATTCCCGAGGAGTTCCGGGGCGAGGTCTTCCGGATGTTCCGACGGCTGACCTCACGCCAGGCCTACCCGGGGACGGGCATCGGCCTGTCGATCGTCGAGCGCATCGTCCACCGTCACGGCGGCACGATCGAGGTCGCGGCCACTGGCGGACCGGGTACGACGATGCGCCTGTGGCTGCCTGGGGCGGGTCGCCGGGAGCAGGATTCCGCGCGCCCGGTTGCGGCAGGCGAGTAGTGTGGCCCTTCGGCCATTCCTCGAGCGTGGAGGTGAGGGTGAGCGTGCTGCCGCCATCACGACCGGTCCTCATCCTGCTCGTCGAAGACAACGAGGGCGACGTCCTCATGACCCGGGAGGCCTTCGAGGAGGGCAAGCTCGCGGTCGACATCGAGGTGTGCGAGAGCGGCCAGCAGGCGATCGACCACCTCAGCGCGGCCATGGGCACCGCGGGTCCACCCATGCCGGATCTGGTCCTGCTCGACTGGAACCTGCCCGGGCGCCCGGGGCTCGACGTCCTCAGGTGGATCCGCGCCACGCCGGCCATCGCCCACCTGCCGGTGGTCGTGCTGACCACCTCACGCGCTCCGGAGGACGTCCTGAGCGCGTACCGGTCCCAGGCGAACTCGTTCGTCACGAAGCCGGTCAACGCCGACGACTTCCTCGACGCGATCCGATCCGTCGAGTCGTACTGGCTCACCGTCGTGGCGTTGCCCACGCGACCATGAGCCGTTCGTTCGAGGCCGCCGACGTCCTCCTGATCGAGGACAACGACGGTGACGCCCTGATCGTCCACGAACTCATGGAGGAACTCGGCGGGCAGCACGCGGTCGTGCGGGCCCACGACCTCGGCGAGGCACGTGAGTTCCTTGCGGAACCGGACTCGCACTTCGTCGTGGCCCTCCTCGACATCGGACTTCCCGACGCGACCGAGTTGAGCGGCGTCATCAAGCTGCACGCGGACCACCCCGGTCTCGCGATCGTCGTGTTGACCGGTCGTGACAGCGACGAACTGGCCCAACGGGCCCTGCGGGAGGGGGCGCAGGACTTCCTGCGCAAGGACCGGATCGACGCCGAGCAGCTGGATCGCGCGCTGCGCTTCGCCCGCGAGCGTGCGAAGCAGATCGAGGGCCTGCGCACGTCCCGTGAGGAACTGGCCCGCTTCGCGCACCTCGTGGCCCACGACCTGAAGAGCCCGTTGGCCTCGGTGGTCGGGATGCTCGACCTGTTGGACGTGCAGTGGTCGCAGTTGACCGACGTGTCCCGACGCGACCTGGTGGAACGGACCCAGACGGCGGCGACCCGCCTGTCGGAGCTCGTCGACTCGTTCCTGGCACTGGCCGAGTCGACGGCGCTCGAGGACCGCGCCGTGGAGGTCGATCTCGGTGGGATCCTCGCATGGGTCCAGGGCGTGCTCGAACAGGACCTCGCCGCGGTCCGGGCGACCCTGGTGGTCTCGGACGGCCTGCCGACCGTGCAGGGCGCCATTCCGGGGATCCGCCAGGTGTTCCTCAACCTGGTGTCCAACGCCGTGAAGTACCGCGATCCGACCCGTGACCTGCTGGTCGAGGTCCACGCGCTCGACCCGTCGGACGGGATGGTCGAGGTGATCGTCGAGGACAACGGCCGCGGGGTTCGCGCGGAGGATCGCGAGTCGATCTTCGAACTGGGCGTGCGCGGCGCCCACGGCTCGGGCGCCGGGGTTGGGCTGAGCGCGGTGCGCCACGTCGTCGAGGAACACGGTGGGCGCGTGTGGGTCAGCGATCCCGGTGAGCACGGCGCCCGGTTCCACGTCAGCCTGCCCGTGTCGTCGTCCGTGACGAGCGTCTGAGGGCGCGGCTGACGGCATGGTCCCGGTCCGATCCGGTCAGCGTCCGCCACTCCAGCCACCCCAGCGAACCGGAGTCACTACAGCCACCCCACTGCCCTGCCGATACGCACTTCGGAGGGCCTGTGTGCCCTGACCTGCCAGCCAGCCTGAACGGGACGTCCGTGAGCAGCCTCGACGACTACCTCCACCACTGCATCGAGCGCGGTGGGTCCGACCTGCACCTCAAGGCCGGTGGCCCCGCCTACGTGCGCATCGACGGCGAACTCAAGCCGATCACCCAGCTGCCGCCCCTGTCGCCCACCGACACCGAGGTGTTCGCGCGGTCGATGATGGACGAGCGCAACACCGCGATCTTCGACGAGAAGGGCGAGGCCGACTTCGCCCACTCGCTGGCCGGCGTCGGGCGCTTCCGCGTGAACGCCTTCCGCCAGCGCGGTGCCATCGGGCTGGTCATGCGACTCATCCAGGCCGGCGCCCCGTCCTTCGACGACCTCGGGTTGCCGCCGGTGGTCCGCAAGCTCGCCGAGGAACACCGCGGCCTCGTGCTCGTGACGGGTCCCACGGGATCCGGCAAGACCACGACCACCGCGTCGATGATCGGCCACATCAACCGCACTCGTCGTTGCCACATCGTCACGATCGAGGACCCGATCGAGGTCATGCACCGCGACGACGTCGCGATCATCGACCAGCGCGAGATCGGTGTCGACACCGCCGACTTCCCCACTGCCCTGCGCGCGGTCTCCCGCCAGGACCCCGACGTCATCTTCATCGGGGAGATGCGTGACCTCGAGACCGTGACCGCGGCCCTGCAGGCCGCCGAGACCGGCCACATGGTCATCTCGACCCTGCACACCACGGACGCCGCCGAGACCGTCAACCGCGTCATCGACATGTTCCCCAAGGAGCAGCAGGCGCAGGCCCGGCTGACCCTGGCCGCCGCACTCAAGGGCATCATCTGCCAGCGCCTCGCCCCGCGGGCCACCGGTGAGGGTCGTGTCGCCGTCATCGAGGCGCTCGCCATGACCAGCCGCATCCAGGAGTTCATCTCCAACCCGGAGTTGACGGAGCAGATCACCGACGCGGTCGCCGAGGGCGGCTACTACGGCATGCAGACGTTCGACCAGCACCTGCTCGAGCTGTACCGCAACGGCGACGTGAACCTGCGTGACGCGATGACGCTGGCCACCAACCCGCACGACTTCAAGGTGAGCCTGCGCGCCGCCGGCCTGGCCAACGCGAGCTAGGTCCGCCCGGCGTCGGCGCCCCGGAACCCGCGCTGGGGCGCGGGTTCGTGCGTTGGGCCCTGGTCTGGTGGCGCTGAGGTGCGCGTTCCCGCGCTGGGGCGCGGGTTCGGTGGTGAACCGAGGCCCGGACGGTGGTCGATCGACCACCGTTGCGTCCGGATCCGGTGTTGACGAATCGGGCAGCGCGGGCCACGCTCGTGGTGACATTGTGACAGACTTCACAAGCGCTGCTCGGAGTCCGACATGCATCGCACCGCCGCCCCGCACGTCGTCGTCATCGGTGGTGGCTTCGCGGGCCTCACCGCGGCCCGCGGGCTCGCCGACGCGGCCGAGGATCGTCCCCTCCGGGTCACCCTCGTCGACCGGCGCAACCACCACACGTTCCAGCCGCTGCTGTACCAGGTGGCGACGTCCGGGCTCCAACCTCAGGACGTCGGCCATCCCCTGCGCCCCATCTTCGGCCTGCGGCGTCTGTCGCGGCGTGGCACCGCCGTGGACGTCCGCCTCGGGGAGGTGACCGGGGTCGACCGCGACCGTCGGGTCGTCCACCTCGACGACGGCGACGAACTGGCCTACGACCACCTCGTCGTCGCGGCGGGCGCCCGCACCAGCGACTTCGGGTTGCCGGGTGTGGCGGAGCACGGCTTCGGCCTGAAGTCCCTCAACGAGGCGTTGGCCCTGCGTGACCACGTGCTGCGCCGCTTCGAGCACGCCGCCAACCATCCGCAGTCGATCGCCGAGGGCGAACTGACCTTCGTCGTCGCCGGCGGTGGCCCGACGGGAGTGGAGTTGGCGGGGGCGTTGGCCGAGTTGGTCGACGACGTGCTCTCGCGCGACCACCCGCACCTCGACCTCCGCCGTGTGAGGATCGTCCTGCTGGAGGCGGCCGACCGCCTCCTCGGCGCCTTCCACGAGCGCTCCAGCGCCCACGCCCTGCGGGCACTGCGGCGCCGGGGCGTGGAGGTGCGCCTGAACACCGCCCTCGAGCGCGCCGAGGCGGACCACGTCGTGCTCGGCGACGGCACGCGCATCCCCACGAAGACCCTCGTCTGGGTCGCCGGCGTGCGCGCCGAGGGCCTGGCCGAGCACCTGGGCGCCGAGACGACCCGCGGTGGGCGTGTGGTCGTCACCCCGACGCTGCGGTTGCCCGACGACCCGGCGGTGCACGTGATCGGCGACGTCGCCGGCGCGCCCGACGGTGACGGGGGCCTGCTCCCCCAGCTCGCCCCCGTCGCCATCCAGCAGGGGCGCTACGTGGCGGCCCGCATCGCCGCCGACCTCGACGGGGCGCCGGACGACACGCCCTTCCGGTACGTCGACAAGGGCACGATGGCCACGATCGGGCGGCATGACGCAGTCGCTGAACTGCCGTTCGGCATCCGTTTCGGCGGCTTCCCGGCATGGGTGTCGTGGCTGGGCCTGCACCTGCTGTTCCTCGTCGGGTTCCGCAACCGCATCGCGGTGTTCCTGTCGTGGATGTGGAACTATCTCACCTACGACCGGGCGGCGCGCCTGATCCTCCAGGCGCCCAGGAGCACGGGCCCACGGGACGCCCCCGCCCCCGCCCCG
>JBFJMP010000019.1:0-13020 GCA_041633895.1 Nitriliruptoraceae bacterium | reverse complement strand
CGGGTTCGCCGACAGGGCCCAACGCAGGGTCGTCGGTTGGTCCGCGCCCGGCGTCGCGCCGGGGCTGGAGTCGATGGCCGACGGGGACGCCGTGGCGTCGTCGTCATCAGGTGTCGATGACGACGTGCACGCCGTTGCGAGCACGCCGAGGACAGCGGCCGCGCAGGCGGCACGCAGGAGTGAGGCACGCATCGGGACTCGTCAGGAGGAGAGGAGGTGGACCAGGAGGATGTCGGTGACGATGAAGCCGCCCGCCGCGGCGTAGGTCAGCCGGTCGAGGTTCTTCTCGACCACCGCTGACCCCTGGAGCCCGCCGCCCCCGCCGAACATGTCGGAGAGGCCGCCGCCGGCGCCGCGGTGCAGGAGCACGAACAGCACGAGCACGGCCGAGAAGATCACGTGGAGCACGATCAGCGTGGCGGTCATCGCAGGGGTCCTGACGGTCTGGGGCGTCGTGTGGTCCGGACGCACGGCGGGGACGGTACCAGCGGGCGGGTTCGGGATCGACCTGCCCGGTTCCGTCCGATTCACTCGAGGGCCGACAACCAGTAGATCCGCAGCATCTGACCGGCCTCGATGACCTCGCGGGCATGCCACCGCGCCGCGTGCGTCGACTGCACGCCGAGGGTCTCGTCGGGCCGCAACGGCAGGGTCGACGGGGCCGGGGACGGTGCCAGGCAGACCGTCGCCCCGGTCGCGCACGCGGTCAGCATGGCGGGACGAACGGCATCGGGATCGTCGTCCAGCACCGGGGCCGTGATGGTCGGGAACGGCGCGGGGCGATCGGAGGAGCGGTAGGCGGCGAAGACCCGCGGCTCGGCGTCGGCGGCGTCGGGTTCGGCCATCGGCAGCGGCTCTTGTGGGGTCGTCAGCAGCACGCCCAGGCCGCCCTCGGCCTCGGGTCCGGCGACGAGGCGGGGCACGACGACCGCGATCAGCACGACGGCGCCGAACACGGTCGTGACCGCGACCAGTTCGCTGGCGGTGCGGACGCGACCCGGTGCGGGGCGTTCGTCGACGAGGTGTTCGACCCGCTCGACCAGCGTCCCGTGCGGCAACAGGGGGGCGCACGCCCCGGACGCCGGGGCGCGGTCGAGGACCTTGAGGAGTCCGGCAGCGAGCGCACCGGGGCGTCTGGTCGTCTGCACCGCCAACTGGTCGGCGGCGATCTCGCGTTCGACGAGCAGTTGACGCAGGGCCCAACGGCCCCCCGGGACGAAGAAGACGACATCGCGGATGACGCTGAGCGTCGTGGCGACGAGGTTGTCGCGACGACGGACGTGCGCGAGTTCGTGAGCGATGACACCTTCGAGTTCGCGGGCGTCGAAGCGCTCGGCGAGGTCCGGATCGATCACCACGACGGGGCGTCGCACACCGACCACGCACGCACCGCCGGGCACGACCGCCAGACCGACCGGCGGGGCGTCGATGCCCATGCGGGCGGCCACCCGTCGGACGGCACGCAGCACGGGCAGGGGCACGTCCTGCGCCTCGACGGCACGTCGCGTGCGACGGTTGAGACGCCAGGTGCTGCCGAGGCGCCAGGCGATCCGTGAGCCGCTGACCAGTGCCCATGTCCCGAGCAGGAACGGCAGCGTCAGTGGGTTCGAGAAGGCGTAGTCGTTGCCGAGCGGCAGCAGGACCTGACCGGTCTCGCCGCCCGGACTCATGAGCGTCGGCAGGCGGTAGTCCCCGACCGACACCATGAGGATGGCGACCACGGCTGCGGCGGGCGCCAGCGCTGCGCCGACCCGAACACGCGGGACCCGCAGGCCGGAACGCAGGAGCAGGCGGGCACCGACGGCGGCCACGACGGCACCGAGCAGCAGTCGGATCATCACCGACTGTGCCGGAAGGGTCAGGAGCAGGCCGCCGTCAGGCAAACCTCAGTCCTCTGTCTCGCGCTGGCGCAGCACCGAAGCGCGCAGTTGGTCCAGCGTGAGCCCATCGACGTCGTCGACCACCTCGGCCAGGTACGACGTGGCGGGCTCGGGATAGCGCTCCAGCGCCCAGGAGAGCACGCGTCCGAGCGCCGAGCGAAGGTAGGTGTCCTGCGACACGGCCGGTCGATAGCGGTGGGCCAGGCCAGCCGTGTCACGCCGCAGCAGGCCCTTGGTGGCCAGCCGCGTCATGGTGGTCATGACGGTCGTGTAGGCGATCTTGCGCTCGGCGGCCAGCTTGTCGTGGACATCACGCACGGTGGCGTCGCCAAGACGCCACACGACGTCCATGACGTCCTGTTCCAGCGGACCCAGGAGCGATTCCAGCGGGTCGTTGCGACGGCTCACGGTGGATTCCATCCCGTACCGATCCTCAGCCCGGTACGCGCTGTCATCCTACGCACCCCGGACGGGATTCGCCGGAGGTCGTGGCCGGTGGTCAGCGGCGGTGCCCGACGATCAGGGCGAAGTCGTCCGAGTTGAGGGCCGCACCACCCACCAGGGCGCCGTCGATGTCGTCCTGGCCCATCAAGTCACGCACGTTGCCCGGCTTCACCGAGCCGCCGTACTGGATGCGCACGCCGGCGGCGACCTCGTCGCCGTACGCCTCGGCCAACCATCCCCGGATGTGCGCGCACATCGCCTGGGCGTCCTCGGTCGTGGCGGTCTCCCCGGTGCCGATGGCCCAGACGGGCTCGTAGGCCACGACGAGCGCCTCGGGGTCATCGATGGCCACGCCGGCCAGCGAGCCCGCCAGCTGCTCGGACACGACGGCCTCCGCGTCGCCGGCCTGACGCTGTTCGAGCACCTCGCCGACGCACACGATCGGGCGCATGCCGTGCGTCTGGACGGCCTTGACCTTGAGGTTGACGATCTCGTTGGTCTCGCCGAACAGCGCACGTCGTTCGGAGTGCCCGCAGATGACGTACTCGACGGCGAGTCGCGCCAGCATGCCGGGCGCAACCTCGCCCGTGTACGCGCCGCTGTCCTCCCAGTGGCACGTCTGGGCGCCGACCGCGATCGGGAGGTGGTCGGCGTCGACCAGCGTCTGCACCGAGCGCAGTGCGATGAACGCCGGGCAGACGACGACGTCCTGGCCCTCGTAGTCGGACTCGTCGAGGTGGTGGGCCAGGCGCTGGACCAGCTGGATCGCCTCCAGGTGGTCCTTGTGCATCTTCCAGTTGCCAGCAATGATCGGTCGGCGAGCGCCCACGTCAACGACTTTCGTGTCGGGTCAGGGACGCAGAGCCTAGTGCCGGCTCAGGCGACGTCCGTCGACCGCAGCTCCGCATAGTGGCAGGCGCTCGGGTGACCGCCGACGCCGTGGGTCTCGAGGAGCGGCTCCTCGCGGGCACACAGGTCGTCGGCCTTCCAGCACCGGGTGCGGAAGTTGCAGCCGGACGGCGGGTCCGCCGGGTTGGGCACGTCACCCTCGAGGATGATCCGGTTGACGTCGTCGCGCGCGGACGGGTCCGGCTTGGGCGCCGCGGACAGCAGGGCCTGCGTGTACGGATGCGTCGGCGCGTTGTAGATCTCGTCGGCATCACCGATCTCGACGATCTTGCCGAGGTACATGACGGCGACGCGGTCGGAGATGTGGCGCACGACCGACAGGTCGTGGGCGATGAAGATGTACGACAGCCCGAACTCGTCCTGGATGTCCTCGAGCAGGTTGACCACCTGCGCCTGGACGGACACGTCCAGCGCGGACACCGGCTCGTCGCAGATGATGACGCTTGGGTTCAGGGCGAGTGCGCGGGCCACGCCGACGCGCTGGCGCTGACCGCCCGAGAACTGGTGCGGGTAGCGGTTCAGGTGGTTGGGGTTGAGCCCGACCAACTCCAGCAGTTCGCCCACGCGATGGCGCCGTTCGGCCTTCGGCAGGACGTCGGGGTGGATCTCCCACGGCTCGCCGACGATGTCGCCGACCGTCATGCGGGGGTTCAGCGACGCGTAGGGGTCCTGGAAGATCATCTGGATCTCGCGCCGGATGCGACGCAGATCGCCCTTGCCGAGGTCGAAGATGTCACGGCCCTTGTAGAACGCCTTGCCTGCCGTCGGCTCCTGCAGGCGCATCAGCGTGCGGGCGACGGTGGACTTGCCACAGCCTGACTCACCGACGAGCCCGAGGGTCTCGCCCTGCTTCAGGTCGAAGCTGACGCCGTCGACTGCCTGCACGGCCCCGACCTGGCGCTTGATGACGACGCCCTGGCGGATCGGGAAGTGCTTGACCAGGCCCTCGACGCGCAGCACCGGCTCGTCGGGACTCTCGCGGAAGTCGTGTCCCGTGCGCTCGATCTCAACCGCGCTCAAGGTGGACCTCCTCGTGGTAGTGGCATGCGCTGGAGCGACCGGCGCCCTCGATCGTCAACAGGGGCGGGTCGTCCGTGGCGCACCGGGGGCGGGCCATGCGACAGCGGGGGTGGAAGGCGCAGCCGGTCGGACGGTTCTGCAGGTCGGGGGGCGAGCCCGGGATCGGCTCGAGGCGGGTGCCGCGGCTGTCCATCGACGGCAGGGACTCCATGAGTCCCAGCGTGTACGGGTGGCGCGGGCGCTCGTAGATGTCCTGGATCGACCCGGTCTCGACGATGCGGCCGGCGTACATGACGGACACGCGGTCGGCGACCTCAGCCACGACGCCGAGGTCGTGGGTGATGAGGATCAGCCCCATGCCCGTGTCCTGCTGCAGTTCCTTGAGGAGCTGCATGACCTGCGCCTGGACGGTGACGTCGAGGGCGGTCGTCGGCTCGTCGGCGATGAGGACGGCCGGGTTGAGGGCGAGCGCCATCGCGATCATCACGCGCTGGCGCATGCCGCCCGAGAACTCGTGCGGGTAGTGGTCGATGCGTTCACGCGCCGCCGGGATCTTGACGCGATCGAGGAGCTCGATGGCCTTCTCGGTCGCTTCCTTCTTGCTGACGCCCTGGTGGACGCGATACATCTCGGCGATCTGGAAGCCCACGCTGAACACGGGGTTCAGGGCCGTCAACGCGTCCTGGAAGATCATCGCGATGTGGTTCGCGCGGATGGTGCGCCGCTGCTTCTCGGGCATCGTGAGCAACTCGACGCCGCGATAGCGAACCGACCCGCCGGCGATGAACCCGGGGGGCGAGTCGATGATGCCCATGATGGCCTGGGCGGACACCGACTTGCCGGACCCGGACTCGCCCAGGATGGCCAGGGTCTCCCCCGCCTCAAGCGCGTACGAGACCGAGTCGTTGGCGACCACGGTGCCGTGGCGCATCCGGAACTCGACCCGCAGGTCCGTGACCTCCAACAACGGCGCGTCGGGATCGGTGGTGTGACCCGCGACCTCCGCAGGGCCCGTGGCGACTGTGGTCGACATCAGCGCAACTTCGGGTCGAGGGCGTCCCGCAACGCGTCACCCATGAGGATGAACGAGAACACCGTGATGGACAGGAACAGGCCGGGGAAGAACAACAGGTGCGGCGCGTTGATGATGCGTGCGCTCGCCGTGTTGATCATGAGGCCCCACGAGATCGCCGGCAGCTGGACGCCGACCCCGAGGAAGGACAGGGCCGCCTCCGCGGAGATGATCACACCCACGTAGATCGTCGCGTAGACGATCACCGGGGCGATGGAGTTCGGGATGATGTGCTTGATGATCAGGCGCCGGTCCCGCGCCCCGAGGGCGCGCGACGCCAGCACGTAGTCCATCTCCTTGGTGGACAGCACCGACGAGCGCATCAGGCGGAGCATGGACGGCCAGCCGAGGACGATCAGCACCATCGAGACCTGGGGCACACCGCGATTGCCCATCACGCTGAGCAGCACGATGGCACCGAGGATCGTCGGGATCGCGAACCAGACGTCGGTGATGCGGGCGATCAGGGCGTCGATCGTCTTCCCGTAGTAGCCGGCGATCGACCCGAAGGTGAGGGCCACGATGACCGCGCCCACCGTGACGAACATCCCGACGAAGATCGAGATCCGCGCCCCGTTGATGACGCGGAGGTAGTAGTCGCAACCCTGGATGTCGTAGCCGAACCATGCCTCGGCGCTGGGGCGGCCCTGGCCGGGCACGTTCGACGACAGCGAGAGCGAGCACGCCTCGACGTTCTGTTCGCCCGGGTAGAACCAGGTGAACAGGCGTGGGAACAACGCCATCACGATGAACAGGACGATCAGCGACGCCGAGACGATGAAGAGCGGGTTGCGACGCAGCACCGCCCACGCGTCCGACCACAGGCCGGCCTCGGGCCCGTCCTCGTGGGGTTCGAGGTCGACCTCGTCGAGGTTGGGCAGGTCGGGGCCGGAGCCCATCGACCGCTCGTAGACGTGGTCCTGTTCCTTGTCGGTCGTGCGCTCACTCATAGCGGATCCGAGGGTCGAGCCATGCGTACAGGACGTCCACGAGGAGGTTGCTGAGCATGAAGATCAGCACCAGGAAGGTCACGATGCCGACGACGACCGCGCCTTCCTGCTGTCGCACGGCACGGAAGACCTCCGTGCCGATGCCCGGGACGTTGAAGATGCCTTCGGTGATGATCGCGCCGCCCATCAGCGCGCCGAGGTCGATGCCGAGGTAGGTGACCACCGGGATGAGGGAGTTGCGGAGTGCGTGTCGGCCGACGACCCGTTTGCGCGGCAGGCCCTTGGCCGTGGCGGTGCGCACGTAGTCGGCGCGCAGGTTCTCGACGAGGCTGGTGCGGGTCAGGCGAGCGATGTAGGCCAGGGACGTCGCACCGAGGACCACCGCGGGCACGATCAGGGACACGAAGTCCCCGCTGGCACCGGACACGGGCACCCATCCGAGTTCGACCCCGAACAGGAGTTGGAGGGCGTACCCGAGGACGAACACGGGGATCGAGATCACGGCCGTCGTGGACACGAGCACGAGCGTGTCCATGAACGACGCGCGTCTGAGGCCGGCGAGGACACCCGCGGTCAGGCCGAGGATGATCTCGAAGATGAAGGCCATGAGGCCGAGTTTGGCGGTCGTCGGGATCTTCTGGGAGAGGATGTCCCCCACGTCCCGACGGCTGAAGGACTCGCCGAAATCGCCCTGCAGCACGCCGGAGAAGCAGACCTCGGCCGGTCGCGTGCCCGCATTGACCTCGCGACGAACGTCGGGGTCGTCGGAGCAGGCGGGGTCGGCGTCGCGTGCCACGCCCAGGTACTTGAGGTACTGGAGCGGCAGTGGGTCCGACAGGTTGTAGCGGTCCACGAGGGCGTTGTAGACCGGCTGTGGCATCGGTCGCTCACCGCCGAGGGCGCGGATCGGGTCGCCCGGCAGCGCGAAGACCAGGAAGTAGATGAGGAACGTCGCGAGGACGAACACCGGGATGAACTGGATCACGCGGCGTGCGATGTAACGGCCCACAACAACCTCCCGGCCTCGGGTTCAGAAGACTATGCACCATGCACACCGGCTGCGCGTGGAAGCGCCGAAACCGGGCGTGGTGCGGACGTCAGCAGCCGGCAACCTCACGGCCCTGACGTGCGTCGGGGAGCGACCGCGCAGTGCGATCGCTCCCCGACCTCAGATCAGATCAACCGGCGTGCCACGAAGCGGCAAGCTCGAGGTCGATCGGGAACCCGAGGTAGTTGAACGAGGAGGTCTGCTCCTCGATGAACCGGTCACCGAACTCGGCCTTGAAGTTGCCGAGCTCCGCGGTGGGAACCGTGTCGATCACGTCGAGTGCACCGGAGCGCACGTCGTTGTAACCAACCGTGTCCTGCGAGTAGATCTTGTAGACGAGCGCGTCGACCTGCGGAGCGTTGCCCGCGTAGTCGGCGTACGCCGTCGTCGCGATCTGCACGTCGTGCTCCCACGAACCGTCGATCATGAACGGACCGTTGCCGACCGGCGCCTCACCAAAGGCCTCCGGGTCGTCGAAGAAGACGTCCGGCAGCGGGTTGAACGCGTTGTACAGCAGCACCAGCGGCAGCTGCGGGAACGGCGCGTCCAGCGCGATGGTGATGGTGTTGTCGTCCGGTGCAGCGAGACCAGCCAGCTCCGTCGCGGTCGCCTCTTCACCCTCGGCGGGGTTCAGGTCAGCGAAGCCCTGGATGCCCAGGATGCTCAGGAAGTACTGGTTCTGCGCGGCGTTGGCGCCGAGCGCGGCCCAGTTCCAGGCGTTGACGAAGGAGGACGCGTTGACGGGGGTGCCGTCGTGGAACGTCCAGCCGTCCTTCAGCGCGATGGTCCAGTTCGTGCCGTCGTCGGAGGTCTCGATGGACTCCGCGACGCCGTCGAACACGAGCTCACCCGTCTCCTTGTCCAGCGAGAACAGGCCCGTGAACAGGCCGTTGACGGCCTCGGAACCACAGGTCTCGTTGGTCATCTGACCGAAGAGGCCGTTCTGCGGCTCGCAGATGTACATCGACACCGAACCGTCACCGTCGAGGTCGGTGATCTCGGTCACGTTCAGCGCCTGGAAGGCGTCGAACGAGACGTTGTCCACGTTCTCGGAGTAGACGGCCTGGAGCAGACCGAAGAACATCGGCGCGAACGGAACGTCCTCGCAGAGGATGTCGCCAGCGGCCTGGTAGTCGGCGATGGCGTCCTCGAGGGACTTGCTGTCACCAGCGGCGGCAGCGGCGTCGAAGTCGGGGTTGGAGTAACCCGTGTGGTTCGACGAACCGGCGGTGCCGTGCATGGTCGACAGGAAGTTGCCCGGCGACGGGTAGTCCATCAGCCAACCAAGGCGGAACGGACCGTTGACCTCACCAGCGTCGAGCTTGTCGAGGTAGTCGGCGAACTCGAGCGACTCGAAGGCGACCTCAGCGATGCCGAGGTTCTCCTTGAGCTGGTTCGAGACGGCTTCGATCCACTCTTCGTGGCCGGCGCCGGAGTTGAACCAGAAGGTCATGGGACCCTGGTCGCCACCAGCCTCGTCGAACAGTGCCTTCGCGGCCTCCGGGTTGTACTGGAGGTTGCCGCAGAAGTCACCGCCGCGATAGCCGGCGAACGTGGCGGGCCACCAGTCGTCGGCGGGCGTACGCGCGCCGAGGAAGATGGTGTCCGTGATGGCCTGACGGTCGATGGCCATCGACACGGCCTGACGCAGGCGCACGTCCGACCAGTCGTAGGACGACGCGGCCGGCGGCTCGGTGTCCCCGGTCTCACCGTCGGTCGGGGTTTCGGTCTGGTCGACGGGGTCGCCCTCGTCACCGCCGTCGTCGCTGCTGCACGCGGTTGCGAACAGCGCGAGCGCGGCAGCTGCGCCGATGAGGCGCAACGTCTTCGATCGCTGCATGTTGACTCCTCCCTGGAGTGGTAGTCCGGCTACTACGATCGCGGTAGGAGCCGACGTCGGCAACCTAGCGGCGTGGCTCGGACCATGCGCGCAACGTCGTCCGTTGGCCGCTCAGGTGCGCAGTGCCTGCACACCCGGCAGGACCTTGCCCTCGAGGAGTTCGAGGGAGGCGCCACCGCCCGTGGACACGTGGGACACGCCCTGATCGAGGCCGAACAGGCGAATGGCGGCTGCGGAGTCCCCGCCGCCCACGACCGTGAAGGCATCGGTGTCCGCCATGGCCTCCGCGACCGCGCGCGTACCGCTCGCGAAGGGCTCCCACTCGAAGACCCCCATCGGCCCGTTCCAGAACACGGAACCGGCGCCGCGGATCGCGGCGGCGTACGTCGCCGACGTGGCCGGCCCGACATCGAGTCCCATCTGGTCCGACGGGATCGACTCCACCGGCACGGTGGTCGCCGGGGCGTCGGCCGCGAAGGTCGGCGCGACCACGACGTCGGTCGGCAGGTGGACGGTCACGCCGGCGGCACGAGCACGCGCGACGAGGTCGCGAACGGTGTCGACCTGGTCCTCCTCGACGCGGGAGGCACCGATGTCGTGGCCCTCCGCCGCCAGGAAGGTGAAGCACATGGCGCCCCCGACGGCGATGGCGTCGACCTTGCCCAGCAGGTTGTCGAGGACGGTCAACTTGTCCGACACCTTCGCGCCACCGAGGACCGCGAGGTAGGGACGCCCCGGCTCGGCCAGCAGCCCTCCGAGGACGTCGAGTTCGCGTTCCAGCAGCAGGCCGGCGTAGCCGGGAATGCGTGCCGGGACCCCGCTGATGGACGCGTGGGCACGGTGCGCCGCGCCGAACGCGTCGTCGACGTACACGTCGGCCATGCTGGCGAGGGCATCGGCGAACGTGTCGTCGTTGGACTTCTCGCCCGGATCGAAGCGGAGGTTCTCGAGCAGGAGCACCTCGCCGTCGGCCAGTGCGGCCGCCTTGGCGCGCGCGTCCGGGCCGACGACGTCACGTGCCGTCTCGACGGGTCGGCCGAGGAGTTCGGCCAGCCGCTCCCCCACGGGTGCCATCGAGAAGGCCGGGTCGTACTCGCCCTTCGGACGGCCGAGGTGGGAGGCCATCACGACGCGGGCGCCAGCGTCGAGCAGCAGGCGAAGCGTCGGCAGGGCGGCCTGCAGGCGCAGGTCGTCGCTCACGCGTCCGTCGGCCAGTGGAGCGTTCAGGTCGGCGCGCAGGAACACGCGCCGACCTGAGGCATCCAGCTCGCGGACGGTGCGAACACCATCCAGGAGCGACATCAGAGGCGGTCGCCGACGTAGGTGACAAGCTCGGCGAGGCGGTTGCTGTAGCCCCACTCGTTGTCGTACCAACCGAGGACCTTGACGAGGCTGCCGCTGGCCATCGTCGACTTGGCGTCGAGGATGCACGAGTGCGGGTTGCCGACGATGTCGATGGACACCAACGGTTCCTCCGAGTACTCGAGGATGCCGGCGAGCGGACCCTCGGCAGCAGCCTTCATCGCCGCGTTCACGTCCTCGGCCGTGACGTCCTGCTCGAGGACGCACACGAGGTCGGTGACCGAGCCGTCCGGGATCGGCACACGCAGCGCCATGCCGTCGAGGCGACCCTCGAGCACCGGCAGCGCGAGCGACGCGGCCTTGGCGGCACCGGTCGAGGTCGGGATGATCGAGACCGCAGCAGCACGGGCGCGACGCGGGTCGGAGTGCGGCGCGTCGTGGATGTTCTGGTCACCCGTGTACGCGTGGATCGTGGTCATCAGGCCCTGCTTGATGCCGAAGTTGTCGTGGAGGACCTTCGACATCGGCACCACGGAGTTCGTGGTGCACGACGCGTTCGAGATGATGTGGTGCTCGTTCGGGTCGTAGTTGCCCTCGTTCGCACCCAGGACGATCGTGGTGTCCTCGCCCTTGGCGGGCGCGGAGATGATGACCTTCTTGGCGCCGGCGGTGAGGTGCTTCGCCGCGTCGTCGCGCTTGGTGAAGAAGCCGGTGGACTCGACGACGATGTCGACGTCGAGGTCCTTCCACGGCAGGTTGGCGGGGTCGCGCTCGGCGAGCACGCGCAGGCTGTCCCCGTCGACGACGAGTCCGTCGCCGGTCGCGGTCACCACGCCCGGGTAGCGGCCGTGCACGGAGTCGTTGCGCAGGAGCAGCGCAAGCATCTCCGGGTCGGTGAGGTCGTTGACGGCGACGAAGTCGATGTCGAGGCCGCGGGACTTGACCGCACGGAAGAGGTTGCGACCGATGCGGCCGAAGCCGTTGATGGCTACACGAAGACCCATGTCGAGGGCTCCTTCGGAGTGTCGAGAGCGTGTGATCGAACCTACCACCGGGCTCGCCTAGAACGGGTCCCCGGCAGCGATGGCGGCGAGACGTTGGATCCTCCGGTGCACGGCGGACTTGCCGACCGGCGGGTCGCACAGCGCGCCGAGTTCGGCCAGTGAGGCCGTCGGGTTGACGAGTCGGGCCAGGGCCACGCTCCGCAGGTCCTCGGGCAGCCCACTCCACCCGACGCGCCCCACGGCCGCCTCCACGGTGTCGAGGTGCGACTGTGCCGCGTCGATGGTCCTGCGCACGTTCGCCGCGTCGGCGTTCGCGAGCCGCGTGGCCTGGTTGCGCAGCTCCCGCCGTGCCCGGCGGCCGTCCCATTCGGTGCGCGCGTCCGTCGCACCGACGACCTCCAGCAGGTGGGACACGGCTGCGGACGACTTCAGGACGAGCCGACCCCGCACCAGGTCGTGGCTGGCCGCGACGTCGACCCCGGCCAGGACGTCCACGAGGCCGTCGCCGACGGCCTCGTCCGGAACCCGGATCTCGACGTGGGCAGGCCTGGCCGGACGCGAGAAGGACGTCGTGCACAGGAGCGTCGCGCGGAGGGTCGCCGCGGGGCGGATGAGCGCACCGGGCGGCAGGCCCCGAGTGGGCAGGCCGTGCTCGTCGAGCACGCCCGCACGCTGCCCGAGGGGCACCGACCCGTCGACGACGACCGCCCCGTACGTCGTCTCGGTCTGCACACCGGATGGCTCCCGGACCCACAGGCGAGGCCGTACGGGCGAGGTCGCCTGCACGAGTGCGTACAGGCGACGGATCACGCCGCCCGACGGCGACGCGACCTCGATCGAGGTGCGCGGTCCCGCGTCGGTGCCCGTGCGGTGGAGACGACCCACGAGTCGGAGGATGAGTCCGAGTTCGACGAGGTTGGCCGCGTCGTCCCCCAACGGATGCCGGGACAGTTCCTGGCGCACGTGCTCCGTGAAGCCCTCGCTCACGGCTCGAGCAGGCCGCGCAGCACGGCGGCGAGGCGCGCCGGGTCGTGCCCGTCGCGACCGTCCAGGAGGTCGCCGGCCTCGATGCCCAGCACGTGGTCGTGCCCGGCGATCGGCTCCAGGGTCCGGCCGGGTCCGCGCGGGGTCGGGCCGTCGTGGGTCACGAGCACGTCGACCTTCCGCGCCGGCAGGTGGGTCGCCAGGACGTCGAGGTGGCCGGCGAGGTCGAGGCCCTCCGTCTCGCCCGGCTGCTCGCGCAGGTTGCCGATGAGCACCAGACGGGCAGCGGTGCTGGACAGCGCCTCCGCGATACCGGGTACGACGATGTTGGGCAGGATCGACGTGAAGAGGGAGCCCGGCCCGAGGACGACCAGGTCGGCGGCGGCGATGGCATCGAGGGCCGCCGGCGTGGCCTCGGGCTGTTCCGGATCGAGGCGTACGCGGCTGTGGCCGGAGGTGCGGGCGATCGCCACCTGCCCGAAGGTCATGCCCCGGCTGCCCCAGGCGACGAGGCTGACGGACTCGAGCGTCGCCGGGATGACGCGCCCACGCGCCCCGACGAGGCGG
>JBFJMP010000018.1:0-13131 GCA_041633895.1 Nitriliruptoraceae bacterium | reverse complement strand
GCACTTCGCGGCGCCCGCATCGCCGAGCGCCTCGATGGCCGCCGCGGCGGACCCGCCCGTCGCCAGCATCGGTTCCAGCATCAGGATCCAGGCGCCGTCGAGGTCCGGGAGCTTGCGGTAGTACTCGGTCGGTTCGTGGGTGTCCTCATGGCGTTCCAGGCCGACCATGCCGACGCTGACGAAGGGCAGCACGTCCTGCACGCCCGGCAGGAGGCCGAGGCCGGCACGCAGGACCGGGACCGCCACCACCGGCTGGGCCGGACGCCGGCTCGGGGCGGTGGTACCCAGCGGCGTCGTGACCTCGTTCGGTTCGGTCGGCATGTCGTGGATCGCATCGACGGCCAGCAGCGCTCCGAGCACCCGCGCGTGACGCTGGAACTGGTCCGTGTGGGTGTCCTTGTCGCGCAGCGCGGCGAGGTGCACCGCCGCGGGGAGGCTGTGGAGGATGCGGACGTCGGCCACCGGGGCTCCTGTACGTGCGGGGCGTGGTTAGCCTACGGGAGCCCGGACCACACGAGGGAGTGCCAGTGGCCCAGTCGAGGCTGCGTACCGCCGTCGCCCTGCTCGCGGCGTGTCTCATGCTCGGTGCCTGCACCGAGGACACGCCGGACACCGCCGTGCCGACTCCGGTGGGCACGGACGACGTCGACGTCCGGCCGGACCAGCAGACCCGGGTCGCCGTCATCGTCGGCCCCGGACCCGACAACCGTCGGCAGGTGGAACGCGACGACCTGCTGACGCTGCGCCAGTCCCTGCCGGCCGGCAGTGACCTCGAGGTCTACCTCGCCGATCCGGGGTTCGAGCGCGACCTCGCGGGCGTCCTCGTCGACGAGCGCTTCGAGTTGGTGTGCCTGGTCGACGTGTCGCTCGGCACCGTGCGCCAGATCGCCAACGCGGCCCCGGACACGCGGTTCTGTGCCTTCCCGGTCGCTTCGGAGGTGCCGGCCAACGTCCTGCCCATCGACCTGCGCGTCGAGGAGGTCGGGCACGTCATCGGTCGTGCGGCCGTGGCGGCGGCACCCGGGTGGCCGGTGGGGTTGCTGACCAACGAGGGGACCTTCGACCCGGCGCGACTGCGGGCGGCGCTCGAAGCGGCGGTGTCCGCGGAGGCCCCCGGGACCGCGGTCGTCGGTGTCGACGCGATCGACGGGGCAGACGCCGCCCGGGAGCAGGCGGATGCCCTGCTCGACGACGGCATCGCCGTCATCGTCAGCATGCTCGGGGCGGCCGACATCGGCGTCCTGGAGGTGGCGGGCTCCCGCGAGGTCGGCCTGCCGTCCGACGAGGCGACCGACGCCGCAGCAGACCCGACCCCGGACGAGACCGCCGCCCCGACGCCCGGCCCCGTGCCGACGCCGACGACCCCGCCGCCGCCACCCGCCGTCGCGCTGGGGACCCGCCCGGTCGACGACCTCGAGGACGAGTCGCTCGACCACGTCCTCGCGATCGTCGAGGTCGATCCTGCGGTCGCCGTCGCCGTGGCGATCGGGCGCCACCTCGAGGGCTGGACGACCGAACGTGCGACGGTCGGGCTCGCCCAGGGGGCCGTGATGGTGTCCGCCCCGGCGACCGAACTCGGCGACCGCGTGCGGGAGCTCATCGAGGCCACGGTGACCGGCATCCTCGACGGCACCATCGACCTCGGGTGAGTGGCCCTACGCTGCGGTGACATCGGTCAGGAGTACAGGTGCGACGCGCGAAGATCGTGGCAACGCTCGGCCCCGCCCTCGATGACCCCGCACGGCTGCGGGCGGCCATCGGGGCCGGGATCGACGTCGTGCGCCTGAACTTCTCCCACGGCTCGCACGACGAGCACGAGCGCCGCCTCGAACAGGTGCGGGCGACGGCCACCGCCCTCGGTCGCAACGTCGGGGCCCTCGGTGACCTGCAGGGCCCCAAGATCCGGTTGGGCCTCCTGCCTGACGACGGGGTGGAGCTCACCGACGGCGGCGAGGTGCTGCTCCAGGCCGGCGTGGAGGAACTCGACAGCTACGACGACGGTGCCGGCACCGCTGTCCTGCCCGTGGTCTACGAACAGCTCGCCGACGACGTCGAGCCGGGGGCGCTCATCCTCATCGACGACGGCCTGCTCCGCCTCGTCGTGTCCCGCGTCGACGGGAAGACGGTGTCGGCACGTGTCGTGGCCGGCGGCCTCGCCAAGACCCGCAAGGGCGTCAACCTGCCGGGCGTCGACGTGTCGGCCAAGGCGCTGACCGAGAAGGATCGGGCCGACCTCGAGGCCATGGTCGGGATGGGCGTCGACTGGATCGCCCTGTCGTTCGTGCGCGACCCCGGCGACGTCCGCGAGGTGCGCGACCTCGTCCACGACATGGGCGGAGAGGCCCCGATCATCGCGAAGTTGGAGCGCCCCGAGGCGATCGATCGCGTCGAGCAGATCATCGAAGCGACCGATGCCGTGATGGTCGCCCGCGGTGACCTCGGGGTCGAGATCGGCCCCGAGCGGGTCCCGGCCCTCCAGAAGCAGATCATCGACCTCGCGAATCGCGAGAGCAAGCCGGTCATCACCGCGACCGAGATGCTCGACTCCATGATCCGCAGCCCGCGCCCCACGCGCGCCGAGGCGTCGGACGTCGCCAACGCGATCTTCGACGGCACCGACGCCGTGATGCTGTCGGGCGAGACCGCAGCGGGCAGGTTCCCGGTCGAGGCCGTGCGAACGATGGCGCGCATCATCGAGGCGGCGGAGTCCTCGCCCCAGTACATCCACTCGCTGACTCCGCCCAAGCCGGGCCTGTCCCTGGCTCGGGTCGTGGCCAAGGCCGCGGTCCAGGTGGCCAAGGACGTGGACGCCCGCGCCCTGCTCGTGTTCTCGCTGTCGGGCTCGTCGGTCCAACTGGTGTCCAAGTTCCGTCCGAGCGTGCCCCTGCTCGGGTTGACGCCGCGGGTGCAGCCGATGCGACGCCTGGCGCTCATGTGGGGGACCGAGGGCATCCAGGTGCCGACCGAGGACACCTCACGCGCGCTCATCCTGGCCGCCGAGGAGGTCTGTCTGCGACAGGGACTGGCGGCCACTGGTGATCCGGTCGTGATCGTCAGTGGCATCCCCGGTGGTCACGGTGGTACCAACCGACTGCTCGTGCATCGCATCGGCAACGCCCCGGACTGACGTGCTCCTGACCCGCACTCGCGACGACCGCACGGCCGCGGCGTGGACGACGCGCGTCCCGGTGGCCTACGCGGGCTTCGTCGTGGTGGCACTGGCGGCCTGGGCGCTGCTGGGGGACCGCTGGTGGACCCAGCCGCTGAACCTCACGACGTTCTGGTGGAGCCTGCCCGGCGTCGTCCTCACGCCCGCGGCGCTGCTCATGGGCAGGCGCCGGGCCGCGCTGCTGTTCGCCGTGCCCGCGCTGGTGTGGGTCTGGTCCTACGGGACGCTGTTCCTGCCGAACCTGTCGGCTGCGGACGGGCCCGCTGACCTGCGAATCGCCTCGTTCAACACCCTGGTCACCGTCGACGGCGTCGACCACGTGCTCGACCTCGTCGCGACGGAACAGCCCGACGTGCTCCTCCTGCAGGAGGTGTTCCCCGAGCGCCGGGACCAGCTCGTCGCGGCCCTCGCGACGACGCATCCGCACGTGGCCAGCGTCGTGAACGAGGAGGTCGGGGGCGTCGCGGTGTTCTCGAGCCATCCGATCGTCGAGCGCATTCCCGTCGCGATGTCGTCGGGGGCGTCGCGCGACACCGAGGTGGTGGTGCTCGACGTCGACGGCCACCTCGTCCAGGTCGTGCCGGTGCACCTGACCTCCCCCTGCCTCGAGTGCGGGGCCAGCGTCGCCGACCGGTTGACCGACGAGGCCTCGCGTCGCACGGACGAACTGACCGCCGTGCTCCACGCCCTGCGGCGCGGCGTTCCGGCCATCGTCGGTGGGGACTTCAACTCGACCGACCGGTCCGACCCGTACCGCCTGTTGGCAAGCGCCGGTTTCGAGGATCCGCATCGTCTGGCAGGCTTCGGGCCCGGGTTCACGTGGCCGGCAGATCGCGGGCCGTTCCCGGTGCTTCGCATCGACTGGGTCCTCACCCGCGGGTTGGGCGCCGTCGCCTCGCACGTCGGCGACGGCGGGACCTCGGACCACCTGCCCGTCATCATCGACCTGGCCTTCCCGGACGAGGAGAACTGAGACCGTGAACGAGGTTCCGTCCGAGCTGGTCGCCGAGCGCTACTGCTACCTGAGCACCCAGGGGCGGGTGACGGGGCGCCGCCACACCGCCGAACTGTGGTTCGTCCCCGAGGTCGGCGGCGTCTACCTGATGTCGGGGTCGGGCGGGCTGACGCAGTGGTGCCTGAACCTGCAGGCCGAGGAACAGGGGGTGCTCCGCATCGGCGGGCGGTCGTGGCTCGCGCGCGTGGCGTTCCTGTCCGCGGACGATCCCGACCGTGCCAGCGCACTGGATGCGTTCCACGACAAGTACGACCCGCCCGGCAAGGACCGCCTCGAGCCGTGGTTGCGCAACGCGACCGTGGTGCAGCTGGTCTTCACCCGCGAGCTCACGCCCTGACGGCGTCCTCACCGTCACGCACGCGCACCTCGAGGTCGAACACCCGCTCGAACAGCGCGGTCTTGCGATCCACCTCCGCGCGTGCGACGTGCAGGCCCGTGCCCCGGAGGCTGATGTCGACCCGCTTGGCGTTGGTGGTGACGTCGAGCCCGGTGACCGCCTGGTCGCGGGCGCGGTCGAGGCCGTCCGCGACCTGCAGCAGGGCCGTCATCTGGTCGACCCGCCGTCGGTCGCGATCGCGCAGGCTGGCGTAGGGCAGGAAGTCCTCGGTGAGGCCGCGCGACTTGTGGAAGCGCACCATCGAGGCCAGCATGGCGGTGTCCCGCGGCGTGAACCCCCGCAGCTCCGCGTGCTCGATGAGGTAGGCGCCGTGCTTGTGGTGGCCACGGATCGCGAGTGACTCGCCGACGTCGTGCAGCGCCGCACCGCACCACAGCAGGTCGCGGTCCTCGTCGTCCATGCCGTGCAGGTCGCGCGTGCCGTCGAAGAGGGCGACGGCGAGGTCGGCGACGTGCGTCAGGTGCGGGTCCGAGGGGGTGAAGGCCCGTTGCATGCGCAGCGCCTCGTCGCGGCGGAGGTCGCGGGCAGACCGCAGGGTGTCCGCGCCCATGGCGTCGACGAGGAGGCCCTCGCGCAGGCCCCAGTCCGACACGGTGACGCCCGGGACGTCGAGCGTCTCCAGCACCGTGGCCAGGATGGTCGCGGCCACGTGCAGGCGGTCGGCCCGCTTGGACTTCATGCCCGGCACCTGTGCCCGCTCGGACGACGTCATGGCGGACAGGTCGGTCGCCAGCGTGCGGATGTCCGGCGTGGCGACCTCGAGGTGGTTGATCGTGGCCGGCAGCCAGGTCGCGTTGGCCGTCGCCACCACCCGCGCGATCGCGCGGACGGTCCCGCCGACCGCGACCACGGTTCTCGCGTCGAGTCCACGGACGTCGTCGCGCAGCGGCTTGACCTGCGATCGCACGCGCTTGCGGAGGGCCTTCAGGTCAGCGGCGGCAGGGGGATCGCCCTCCAGGGCCGAGGACAGGCGCGACACGCCCAGGTCCAGGGATGCGGACCACGAGACCGAGGTGTCCCGGCCCGCCGCGAGTTCGAGGCTGCCGCCGCCGAGGTCGAAGACCAGCACGGGTTCGACGGCGGCCGCGATCGAGGCGCGGACGCCCCGGTAGGCGAGCCGGGCCTCCTCGTCGCCGTCGATGACCGCGATCGTCGTGTCGGCCGCTGCCTCCATGTCCGCGACGACCTCGGCGCCGTTGGCGGCATCGCGCAGGGCCGACGTGGCGACGGCGAGCCGGCGCTGCGCGCCGAGTCGACCGGCCAGTTCGGTCAGGTGGGCGACGATCCCGACGGCGCGTTCGCGAGCCTCGTCCGGGATGTGCCCGTGCTGCTCGACCACCGCCCCGAGGTGCAGCATCTCGCGCTCGCGCCCCACCGGCACGATCGCTCCGGTGGTGTCCACGTCCGCGATCAGGACGTGGAACGAGTTGGAGCCGAGGTCGAGGACCGACAGGCGAATGGGATCCTTCATGCAGACGGCGGTGCGAGGAGTCGGGCGCGGGTCACGCGGTTGCGGTCGTCGAGGGTGAGCACCCACGTCGAGGCCTTGCGCCAGCGCAGGCGGATCCCGTCGAGGCGTCCGTCATCGTCGGCGAGGTGGGTGACCAGGTCGCCGATGACGTCGCCGTGTGAGCACAGGACGGTGCCGGTCTCCACCGACGCCAACAGTTCGAGGGTGGCCTGTCGCGGGGCGCCCTCGGCGACCCCCTCGTGGTGCTCGACGTCGAGTGCTCGGGCCGCGGCCAGCGGCTGGACGGTCTGGTCGCACCGCACGTACGCGGACGACACGATGCGCCGGACGTCCCAGGGGTCCAGCACGTCCACGAGGTCGTCGGCCTGCGAGCGGCCTCGCGCGTCGAGGGGGCGGATCCGATCGTCGTCCTGCCACGCGCCCCGGTCGCCGGCCAACGCATGGCGGACGACGAGGATGGTGCGCGCCCCGGCCCCCTTCGTTGCCTCCTGCACGAGCGCGCGGTCGGCGTCGTGGGTGAGGACGGCGGCGGCGTCGTCGACCGGCAGCCAGCGGACCTCATCCACCTCGTCGTCGGGTCGGCGCGCCTCGATCGCCGTGGGGCTCATGGCCCACCAACGAACGACCTTGGGCTGGCCGAAGCGGTCGACGTAGTGGGTGGACGTGAGCGCGGGCCCGAGCCGGGCGCGGACCCCCGTCTCCTCGTGCAGTTCACGGACGGCGGCCTCCTCGAAGTCCTCGCCGTCCTCGAGCTTGCCCTTTGGCAGGGACCAGTCGTCGTAGCGCGGACGGTGCACGACGAGGACGTGTGCGACGCCGTCTCGGTTGTCGAGCACGACGCCGCCGGCGGCGCGAACCTCGGTCATGCGACGCGGGCTCGTGCCATGGCCTGCAGTTCCTCCTGGCAGTCCACGCCGGTGGTGCGGGGGACCCTCGTCCACGAGCCGTCCTCGTGCATCTCCCAGGCCAGGACGTCGTCGTCGAGGACGACGCGGAGGATCTCGTCGAGGCGCGCCTGCAGGTTCTCGTCCTCGATCGGGACGAGTGCCTCGACGCGCCGGTTGAGGTTGCGGGGCATGAGGTCGCCCGAGCCGATGATGTGGTCGTACCCGCGTGCCTCGGAGCCGAAGCGGTAGATCCGTGAATGCTCGAGGTAGCGCCCGACGACCGAGCGCACCCGGATGTTGTCGGACATCCCCGGGACGCCCGGCCGCAGGCAGCAGACGCCGCGCACGATCAGGTCGATCGGCGTGCCACGACCGCTGGCGTCGTAGAGGGCCTCGATCATGTCGGGGTCGACCAGCGCGTTCATCTTCATCACGATGTGGCCGTCGGGCGCCGCCGCCTCACGTTCGATGAGGTCGGCGATCCGTTGGCGGAAGCCCGTCGGGGCGGTGACGATCGTGCGGTACGAGCGTTGCCGGCCGTAGCCGGTCAGCACGTTGAACAGGTCGGTGAGGTCCGCCCCGATCGCCGCGTCCGCGGTCAGCAGGCCCACGTCCTCGTAGATCCGGGCGGTCCGGTCGTTGTAGTTGCCCGTGCCGAGGTGGCAGTAGCGCCGCACCCGCGAGCCCTCGCGTCGGACGACCAGCGCGATCTTGGTGTGGGTCTTGAGGCCGACGACCCCGTAGGCGACGTGGACGCCGACCTCTTCCAGCGCGCGCGCCCACTCGATGTTCGCCTCCTCGTCGAAGCGGGCCTTCAGTTCGACCAGTGCGACGACCTGCTTGCCCGTCTCCGCCGCCCGGATGAGGGCCTTGACCAGCGGGGAGCCGGGTCCGGACGTCCGGTACAGCGTGATCTTGATCGCCAGCACGTCGGGGTCGTTGGCGGCCGCCTCGACGAACGCCGTGACCGACGCCGAGAACGAGTCGTACGGGTGGTGCAGCAGCACGGCCCCGCGGGACAGGATCTCGAACATCCCGCCCTCCTCCGCCGCGCCGTGGGCGAGCCGGGGAGGGACGACGGGCGTGAACGAGTCGAACTTGAGGTCAGCACGGTCGACGTCGTAGAGCGCCCACAGGCCGGACTGTTCGAGGGGACCGGGGATGCGGTGGACCTGGGCGTCGTCGATCTCGAGCTCGCGGCGCAGCAGGTCGAGGATCGTCTCGGGCATGTCCGGTTCGATCTCGAGGCGGACGACGCGCCCGAAGCGACGACGGTTCAACTCGGACTCGATCGCGAGCATCAGGTCGTCGGCTTCGTCCTCCTCGACGACGAGGTCGGCGTTGCGCGTGACGCGGAACACGTGGTGTTCCAGGATCTCGAGGCCGGGGAACAGCCGGTCGAGGTGCGCGGCGATGACCTGCTCGAGCGGGACGAAGCGCTCACCGTCGGGCATGACCACGAAGCGCGGCAGGATCGGGGGCACCTTGACCCGCGCGAAGCGCACCTCGCCGTCCTCGGGGTCGCGCACCGACACGGCCAGGTTCAGCGACAGGTTGGAGATGTAGGGGAACGGGTGCGCGGGGTCCACGGCCAGCGGGGTGAGGACGGGGAACACCCGTTCCTCGAACTCCTCGACCAGCCACTTCTGGTCGTCGTCGTCCAGTGACGACCAGTCCGAGAAGCGGATGCCCTCGGCGGCCAGTCCGGTGGCGACCTCGGCGAAGAGCGCCCCCTGGCGCTCGGACAACTGCTGGACGTAGGGGCGGATCGCGGCGAGGTGCTGGGCCGGGCGCATGCCGTCGGGAGAGGACGTGGTCACACCCGCAGCGACCTGCTCCATGAGGCCGGCCACGCGGACCTGGAAGAACTCGTCGAGGTTGTCCGTGAAGATCGCCAGGAACTTCGCGCGCTCGAGGATCGGGATGTCCTGGCGAGCCGCCAGGGCCAGCACCCGTTCGTTGAAGCCGAGCCAGCCCAGTTCGCGGTTGAACAGGCGTCGGAGTTCGTCCGTCGGGGTGTGGTCCTCGAGGACGGCGCGGGTGCGCGAGAGGGTGTCGGCCTCGAGTCGTGGAGCGTCGAGCATGCGGTGTGCCTTGCCTCATCGTGGGTCGATCGGCCCCTCGGAAGAGGGTACGCGGGGCAGGTGTCCATTCGGTGAACGCCCACGGATCGGATCGGATGGGATCTCGATGGGGCGCGCAGTTCACGCATTGGCGTCCGAGCGCCTAACGTGTGCATCCGCAACAGGAGGTACTGCCGGTGACGTACACCATCGCTGAGCCCTGCATCGACGTGAAGGACAAGGCCTGCGTCGAAGAGTGCCCTGTGGACTGCATCTACGAGGGGCCGCGGATGCTCTACATCCACCCCGAAGAGTGCATCGACTGCGGCGCCTGCGAGCCGGTCTGTCCGGTCGAGGCCATCTTCTACGAGGACGACGTCCCGGACGAGTGGGCGGAGTTCACCCCGATCAACGCCGAGTACTTCGACCAGACCGGCCTCGGTTCTCCGGGCGGCGCCGCCGCCGTCGGGGCGACCGCTGCCGACCACGACAAGATTGCTGCCTGGGAGGCCTGAACAGTGGCCTATGTCATCTGTGAGCCGTGCGTCGACGTCAAGGACAAGGCGTGCGTCGAGGAGTGCCCGGTCGACTGCATCTACGAGGGTGATCGCAGCCTCTACATCCATCCGACGGAGTGCATCGACTGTGCCGCCTGCGAGCCGGCGTGCCCCGTCGAGGCAATCTTCTACGCGGATGAGGTCCCGGCTGAGTGGTCGGAGTTCACCGCGTGGAACGCCGAGTACTTCACCCCGGCCGTGACCGGCCTGGGTGACCCCGGTGGCGCCGACGGCGTCGGCCCGTCGGGCGCCGACCACCCGGCCGTGGCCGCGTGGGAGATCAGCTGACATTCGCTGCAGGCCCCTCCTGACGCGCCGGCCGCTCCGTTCGACTCCGAACCGGGCGGCCGTTCGCGTTGCGCGACGTACCGTCTGAGCCGAACCGACCGGGAGTCCGTGGTGGACGAGTCGCACGAGGACGTGACCGGCTGGTTCGATCCGCTGTACCGCGACGCGGCGGGGGACGAGCGCAGGGTCCCGTGGCAGCGTGGTGCGGCGCATGCCTACGTGACGGGCTGGCTCGACCAACCCGGGTTGGACGTGACCGGGGTGGACGCCGTGGTCGTGGGCTGTGGGCTGGGCGACGAGGCGGCCGAACTCGCCCGGCGCGGGTGCCGCGTCACCGCCTTCGACATCGCCCCGACGGCCGTGGCGTGGGCGCAGCAGCGCTTCCCGGACCTCGACATCGACTGGCGGGTCGCGGACCTGCTGGCTCTGCCCGACGACCTCGTCGGTGCGTTCGGCCTGGCGGTCGAGGTGCGGACGGTCCAGTCCCTGCCCCGGACCCACCGGGACGCCGCCATGGCAGGCGTCGCGGCGCTGCTGGGCCCCGGCGGCTGGCTCGTGTCCACGATCCTGCTCGCGACCTCCGACGAGGCGTCACGGACCTGGCAGGGGCCGCCGTGGGCGCTGGCGCCGTCGGAGTTGGCGGCCTACCGGATGGCCGGGCTGGAACGCATCCAGCTCGACCACCCGCAGGTCCCCGCCGGCACCCCGGCCATGGAGGTCCGGCTCGTCATGCAACGCCCCGATCAGGGCCTGCAGACGTAGTACGCGTTCTGGGGGTCGTGCTCCAGCGTGTGGACCTCCACGTCGCCGAAGCCCGCCCGGTGGAAGTGCTCGAGGGCCCGCTCCCGGCCCCACATCGCCCCGAGGCCGGCACCGTCGCCCGCAAGCGACACCGTCATGCAGTGGAACGTGGAGATGGTGTACAGCAGCGGACCGATCGGGTTGTCCCGGTCGCCGTCATGCGTGCTCGAGCCGTCGATGTCCTGGGCCAGGTAGGTGCCGTCGGGGGCCAGCGCCGTGTGGATGCCGCGGAGCATGGCGTCCGGGTCGACCTGGTCGTGGATCGCGTCGAAGGACAGCGCGAGGTCGATCGAGCCGGGCTCGAGCCGGTCGTCGAGGAGGGCGGCATCCCCGGCCACGAACGTGAGGTTCGCCAGGCCCGCGTCCGCGGCACGCGCGGTCGCGTGGGCCACAGCGTCCTCGGACAGGTCGATGCCCACGAACGTGCTCGCCGGGTACGAACTCGCCAGCTGCTGCAGGGCACGGCCCCGACCGCAGCCGACGTCGACCACGCGGATCCCCGCAGCCAGTCGATCGGTCAGTCCCGGGACCAGCGGCAGGATGTGGTCCTCGAGGACGGGCAGCACGCTCTGGCTGCTCTCCTCCTCCATCACCTCCTGGAACCGTGGGACCCGCGCGTAGGGCACGCCGCCCCCGTGGCGGAAGCACTCCACGATGTCGTCCTCGATGCCCGCCAACAGCGGCACGTACTGCGCGAACACGGCGAAGTTCTCGGTGGGCGATCGGCGTGACAGCAGTCGTGCGTGCTCGTCGGGCAGCGTGTAGGTCCGGGAGTCGGGGTCGTGGTCGACGATGGCGCCGACGGTCAGCGCGCCGAGCCACTCCTGGACGTAGCGTTCGTCGCAGTCGGCGCGCTTGGCGAGGTCGGGGATCGTCAGTGGCCCGGCCTCGACCATCGCGTCGAACAGCCCGGTGCGGTGGCCGACCGAGATCATCAGGGTCAGGGCGCCGTCGTTGATGACGTCGAGGAGTCGTTCCTCGAACGCCGCGGCGCGGGTTTCGTCGAGTGTGGTGGTCATCAGTCCCTCCCGGTGGATCGTTGCAGACCATTTGGTCTGTTGTCCGCCTCCCGTACGAGGAAGTCAAGGGCCCGCCAGACCTTTCATACAGACCGCACGGTTTGATACGGTCAACGGACGCGACAAGGAGCGACGATGCCCCGCGACGGAACTGCGACCCGCACGGCGCTCCTCGACGCGGCCGAGGGCCTCGTGCTCGCCCGCGGCTTCGCCGGGACGCGCGTGGACGACGTCCTCACGGTCGCGGGGGCGACGAAGGGCGCGTTCTTCCACCACTTCGCCTCCAAGCAGGAACTCGCCAAGGCGCTCATGGAGCGCTTCGTCGCGATGGACCTGCAGCAGATGGAGGAGACCTGGGCCCGCGCCGATGCTCTCGTCCGTGATCCCCGCGAGCGGTTGCTGGTGTTCGTGGGACTCTACGTCGAGATGTTCGACGGCCTGGACGAGCCGTTCCCCGGCTGTCTCATGGGCTCGTACGCCATGGAGGCCGGCCTGTTCGACGGGCAGACGCTCGGCCTGGTCGAGGACGACATGCGCGCGTGGCGTCGACGCCTCCGCGTACGCCTCGCCGAGGTGGCGGAGGCCCATCCGCCGCGCGTCGAGGTGGACCTCGACTCGCTCGCCGACCACTTCACCGTTGTGGTCGAGGGCGCCTTCATCGTGTCGCGCGTGATGGGGGAGGCCGCCGTGACCCGCGACCAGTTGACGCACCTGCGCACCTACCTCGAGCTGCTCTTCCCGGCGTAGGGCGGCAGGCGGTCCTCAGGCGAGGGGGAGCAGGCCGGGGGCGCGGGCGGGTTCGGGCACGGCGTCGGAGGGCCAGCGCTTGCGGGACACGGTGGACAGCTTGGTGAGCAGGTTCATCGCGACGGGGTCGTCCTCACCGGGACGTGCCTCGATCAGCCCGGCATCGATCACGCCCTTCATCCAGTCCTCACCGCGTTCGGTCCGGATCAGGGTCAGGGTCCAGTTGTCGTCCGCACCGATCCCGCCGGTGGAGATGTCGGCGTGCTGGGCGGAGAAGTCCGGGCAGAGCTTGCAGCCCGGCCGGGTGTAGGGGTGGAACAGCTTCAACGGCAGCTCGTGGTAGCTGCCGTCACGCAGCCACACCATGTAGCGGCCCTTGATGTTGACCTTGACCACGTCCGCGATGTCGATGTCGTGCTCGGCCAGCACCTGCTTCTGCCCGTCGTAGGTGAACGTCTTGGAGCACAACAGCCCGATCGTCAACGCGATCTTGCGCTTGTACTTGTTCACCCCGTACGCATCGACCGTGCCGTTGATCGAGGCCTGGCACGACATCCCGACCAACGCGATCTGCTTGAGCTTCTGCTCGTCCGCCTGCTTCATCGCCATCGGGTTCGCCGAGTACGTGTACCGGCTCCCGGCCGTGCGCAACACCCCGTCCCGATCGGTCACCAACGTCGGCTCGGAATCGAACGGACCCCGCTTGTCCACGATCTC